>NZ_DFLC01000016.1:0-3920 GCF_002374005.1 Fibrobacter sp. UBA3629
CCCTGTATGCGTCGGCATCTTCATCGTAATTTGTAAGCCCTTGATACAAGGCCAAATAGATTTCATAAGCCTTATCAATCTGCTTATGGCGGACAATCGTCATTTTGTCCTTGAAAGGCTTGAAGTCTCCACGCTTGGTTTGCGTAATCAGGTTATCACGGTCTGCAAGGAAAAGAATTCGCGGGGTCTTGCCCGGAACCTTGTTCTTTGTCCAGCCGCTTTTCCATAACCGCCAAATGATATGGAATGCCGTAAGCGTTTTTCCGGTACCGGTAGCCATTACCAAAAGGATTCTGTCTTTACCTTTTGCAATCGCCTCTACAGTGCGGTTGACGGCAATCTGCTGGTAATAACGCAGACTGTATCCTGAACTATCGACATAATAATCTTGTGTAGCCGTGGATTCCGCTTCTGGAGAGTCGATACCTTTGTACCGTTTGTAGCAAGCCCAAATTTCTTCGCTCGTCGGGAAATGGTCCAGGTCGCGTTCTTCTACTGCGATAGGATTTCCTTGGCTATCTTTCGGACCGCAGTTTTCACGATAGCGAATCGAGAACGCATCGCCATTACTGCTAATCGCTACGGGAATATCCAGAGTCTGCGCATAAGAAAGCGCTTGCTGGATGCCGTCGCTAACGTAATGCTTGTTATCCTTCGCCTCTACCACGGCAATCGGCATATTCGGCTTGTAATAGAGAATGATATCCGCACGCTTCTTTTGCCCGCGCACAACGGTCTTGCCCTTCACAAAAATTCGACCGTCTGTGAACGAAACCTCTTCGCGAATTTGCGTATCAAGACTCCACCCAGCATTCGTTATGCCGGGCAAAATGAACTTGCTGACAATGTCGCGTTCGGAGAGGTCTTTCTTATTCACTTCCATGGGATACCTTGTTTGCAAATATATATCAAAAAAGGGGTACGGAATATGCTGATTTGAGCTAAAGAGGGAAATTTCAGAGAAAATCATGCGAGCCTATTGACAAACTGGATTTTTGAATCTATATTTAGTGCACAAGTGTGTAGTCTTTGGCGTTTTTTACGCTTGTATGCCAGAGGAGTTGACGATGAAGAAAGATGTTGCGGCCAGTGCGGCCGGAGCCGACAAAAACGAGATCGTCGTTTACCAGCCGGAGGGTGGGGAATTCCATATCGAAGTCCGGGTCGAGAACGAGAGTGTTTGGCTAAATCGACAGCAAATGGCCACCTTTTCGGCAGAGATGTAAAAACGATTGGCAAACACATTGCCAATGCCTTAAAAGAAGAACTCAAGGATATCCCAACTGTCGCAAATTTTGCGACAGTTCAAAATGAAGGCGGTCGAGACGTCCGCAGAAATGTCGAACACTATAATCTAGATGTCATTATATCTGTAGGATACAGGGTAAAGTCTATAAATGGCGTAAAGTTTCGCCAGTGGGCAAACCAAGTCCTTAGGGATCATTTACTCAGGGGATACAGCATCAATCAACGGATGCTGGCAATGGGAGGCACGGAAATTGCCCTTTTTAAGCAAAATGTTGACATGCGCCTTACCGCCGTTGAGCAGCGCGTAGATTTTTTCGTCAACACAGCCCACTCAGCCCAAAATAAGAGAATCGAGCAACTTTCCCACGACGTCCAGAAGGTCATGGCAAATTTCATCGATCCGAGCACTTTCAAGCATTTTTTGATTCTGAACGGGCAGCGGTTGGAGGCCGATGTCGCCTACACGCAGATTTACGGCATGGCGAAGAAGTCGGTGCTGATTGTGGACGACTACCTGGATGTAAAGACTCTCGACTTGCTGCGGTGCGTGGCGAAGGATGTTTCGGTCAAGATTTTCAGCGAACAGCACGGGCGTACCCGCCTGACCGAGAGCATGCTGGCGGACTTCAGGGCTGCCCGCCCGGATGTTGAACTTGGCGATGTCCGCACTACGGGGAACGTGTTCCACGACAGGTACATCTACCTGGATTTCGGGACCGACACCGAGAAACTTTTCCACTGCGGGGCTTCGAGTAAGGACGCGGGCAACAAGATCACGACCATCATGCAGCTGGAAGCTATCGCGGGGTATCGTGCATTGTTCGAGAGACTGCTGGAAAATGAAAGATAATGAAAAGCGCCAGAGGAGTTGACGATGAAGAAAGATGTTGCGGCCAGTGCGGCCGGGGGCGTTGCGCCGAAAAAGCCCGAATTTTCCCTGATAGACGAGGATTTGCTCAAGTCGCGGATATATACCATCCGCGGGGTAAAGGTCATGCTCGATGCCGATCTAGCGGAAATTTACGGGTATAGCACGAAAGATTTTAACAGACAAGTCAAGAATAATATTGAACGTTTTGCGGAGGATTTTCGATTTCAGCTGACCAAAAGGGAAGTTGAGGAATTGCGGTCAAAAAAATTTACCGCAATTACAGATGCAAATGACGCTAAAGATTTGCGGTGCAAAAATTGCACCGCAAATATCAGCACAATGAGCCGTTCCAATCCCTACGTTTTTACGGAACAAGGCATTTACATGCTCATGACTGTGTTGAAAGGCGATTTGGCAGTACAACAGAGTATGGCCCTCATCCGTCTTTTCAAGCAGATGAAGGACTATATTGCGGCGGAGAAAGCACCGGATATTTCTGCGGGGATGGTCGCCCTGGCGAAAGGCGTTTCAGTTAGGATTTTCAGCGAGCAGCACGGGCGCACACGCCTGACCGAAAACCAGACGCAAGCCACATGATTGACGGGATAACCATCACAAAGATTCTCCTTAAAATTTTTCTTAACGGAGGATGCTGCTGCAGTTCATGCTGAATCGTCCGGAGATATAAATCGTACCATTACTCGATTCGCAGCTCTTTTCTTCCGGTTCACATTCTTCCACTTCGGTTACGGTAACATTCGCAAAGCAGCCTTCAACAGTCGCCTGCTCTTCGTAACAATGCGCAAAGCCCAGGTTTATCAGCGAGGTATCGCAATCGGCAAGAGGCAAGCAGATAGAAGTCACGCCCGTTGTCACGGCCATCGGGTAGTAGCCCGTCTTTGTGACCATGGAGAAATTGCAAAATTTTGCCGGAGCTGCGACGCTCGACGAACTTTCGATAACCGCAGAAGAGAGCGTCACAGAAGAAATCGCATCGGACGAACCGGGTGCCACCACTGCAGAAGAACCTTCGACAGCTGAAGAAGATGTCGATGCGGGATCTTGCGACGGGGCAACTGACGAAGAATCATCACCGCAACCGAATACAAGAACGCAACCCGTTATCGAAATGGCACACGCAAAATTCCTAACCCATTTTTTCATAGGAGTCTTTCCTTTTTTACAAAACAACTATAACTAAAATAAAAATTCACAAAGGAGCCGTCAACATTCTATATTTAACGTGAACTTTCAACCCTGAGACACGTATGGAAGAGACTTTCAAGACTAGAGGCGTTTGCGCGACAACGATTCAGTTTACGCGCGACGGAGACAAAATCAGAAATATCCGCTTTACGGGCGGATGCAACGGAAACTTGAAGGCAATCGCGAAGCTCTGCGAAGGCATGAGCGCCGAAGATATCGCGGCAAAGCTCCTGGGCAACACCTGCGGCGGGAAGCCCACATCGTGCGCCGACCAGCTCGCCCGCGCCGTCCTCGGGAAAGAAGCGTAATGTCTTAAACATTACCGTTTCTTGAATATGACGATTTCAGCGCCAGCGCTTGAGCGTCGGGAAGTACTTGCGAAGCTCCGCCTTGTATTCTTCGCGGGTCAGGCTTTTGCCTGTATTCTTGTTGAATTCATCGACGAACTGCGAGCAGAATTCGACCATCTGTTCCATGTTGAAGTCGCCGGTGAAGGCGCCGTCTTTATAGCAGTAGATGCAATATTCCTCGTTCTTGCTGCCGTCGGCGTTTGTGCCCAATATTTCCGGCGTGAGCGGCATTCCGCAGCTCTGAC
>NZ_DFLC01000016.1:3981-17065 GCF_002374005.1 Fibrobacter sp. UBA3629
ATTTCATTTCCATAAGTTCTCCTTTTTTAGTTGTACACGCACAAATGCGCACTATTTGAAAACTCTTGTCAAGTCCTTTTCGCAAAAAATTTAATACGGCTTACTGTCTAGCGATTCTGTGCAGCCCATTCTTGTGCGATTCGTTCAAAGCTCTTTTTGATAATGCTATAAAAATAATATAAATTTTTATTCATGACAAAAAATTGTTCTTTATTATTACTTGTCCTGAGCGCCCTGTGTTTACAGGGGTGTCCCTACATCGCTCATGATCCGTCAGATGCACCGGAACAGGTAACTGCCGAAGATGTTCAAGGATGCTATTATAGCGAAATCATTAACGAGGACACCTACATAGATAAAAAGCTCCCTAATGTAGAAGGCGAGCGTCCTGCTCAGGGACGTGAAAAACGTTACGACAAGATTCTTTGTAAGGAAATCTGCTTTGAAGGCGATAGTGCAACAGTCGTTGTACGCGGCTTCGCTTTGACTTACGATACCACGGGTCAATTTGTCGAGGACACCATCCCTTACACCCTTAGGGGCGAAACGATATCTTATAGAGACCATATGGAAGTTCACACGATATGGGAATCGGACGAAACGGTTTACAAGGAAACGTTCCCGGTGTCTTATTTGGAACCAAAAATAGACGGCATTTTTCACACAAACATTACGACCCACTTCCCTATCGGCACGAACACGGACAAACCGTTGTATTATACAGGAAGTTTTAAATTCTTCGCTTCTTCAGCACTCAGTGAAGGAGTATTTTCGAAAGACGGAGCTTTTAGAAAAATATCCGTTACGCATTATGATTCCAAAGAGGAATTTTCTACAAAAGGATGGGATGTATGCAAAGGATTTTAATACTCGTCCTTTTTGTTTGCGGCTTTGCTAGCGCAGCCTTCCTAGATATTGACATCAAGGATAGCCGCCTCCAAACCGAGAATTTTGTTTATAAGCCCGGTGGAATACTAGGCTTCGCCGCTGAATTCGGCGTGTTCAACGAGCCGGAAAATATGGTGGACTACACTCTTGCCGTAGGTATCAGCCGTTTCGGTTATTCCCATTCCGATGGCGACGTGAGCGTGTCTGCATGGGATATTTATATCAAGCCATTCGTTTGGTCCGTGACGATAAAGCGGATTACGTTTGAGACCTATGTTGGTTTTGGATACGTTTTCTCAATGAATAATTTTAATCCCGCGCTTGTCGACGACATGGAACAAGGCTCCGCTCAGCATCATGGAGACTTTAAGTATGGATATCGATTGGGATATCGCATAACAGACCAGTTGCAGGTTTCGCTGGCGGCCAACTATCAGGTACTGACTTGTGACTGGCATGCTAATCCGAGCGGAGGCGACACCATGCTTACGGGCGGCTGGGGCATCAATTTCCAGTGGAACATTCCCTGGATTCCGTTCTAGATTTACAGCGCCTTGACAATCGGTTCCAGGGTGTCGAGATTCACGAAGTCCACTTGCTTGCCGTAAGTGGCGATGAGGGCGCGGACTTCGGCGTTACGCTCCGCTTCAGGGATTTTCGTGACCTTCGAATACAAAAGTTTCATCATAATTCTGTGTTTCAAACCGAGTTTGGTGTAATCGATGGCGCCGCGAAGGTGGAAAAATTTACTTTCATCGTAATGCGATGCGGGAACCTGCTTTTTGAGGCAGCCCCTGATGTGGTTGACGTTTTCGGCATCGGTCGGGTCGGCGAGACCGACAGTCGCGACAAGCAATTCCTGACTTGCAGAGAGGCCGCAAACCGTTTTCTTGAGGCCCATGACACCGCCGGCGCAAAGAGCGCCCAGATAGACGATGCGGTCATAGCCGGCAACGCTTTTCACGTCTTTAAAGAAAACAGCCTTGAGCCCCGTGATTTCGGCGAGGCGTTCAGCGTAGCGTTTTGTCGAGCCGTAGCGGCTTCCATAGATGATAATAGAGTTCATCGAAATACAATCCTTTCTGTTCCCACAATTTAAAAAACTAAATTTACGCCCGTTTTCAAGGTACTGCATGGCGGCATCAAAGACGAACATCGATATGTTGAACGGGCCCCTCGGGAGAAAAATCCTGAGGTTTGCCATCCCTATCGCCCTGAGCAGCATTTTCCAGCAGATGTTCAACCTGGCGGACGTCGCCGTGGTGGGCCAGTTCGCAGGCGACAAAGCCCTCGCTGCCGTGGGTGCGAACACGTTCGTCATCAACATGCTCATCAACCTGTTCGTCGGGATTTCCGTGGGCGCGAACGTGGTGGTGGCCAACTCCATCGGTGCGCGCAGCTACCGCTCCGTGACCCGCAGCGTCCACACGTCGGTGATGGTGGCGTTTTTCAGCGGAATATTCCTCTCGTTCGTGGGAATCTTTTTTGCAAGGCCGATTCTCGAACTGATTTCAACGCCCGAAGATGTTTTGGACATGGCGGTACTTTACCTGCAAATCTACTTTGCCGGCATGCCCTTCGTGATGATCTACAACTTCATCGCCGCCATCCTGCGCAGCAAAGGCGATACAAAGCGGCCGCTTTACGTGCTCATGGTGGCGGGAGCCGTCAATGTGGCATTGAACCTGATTCTTGTAGCGGGCTTTGGCATGGGTGTATCGGGCGTGGCCATTGCGACGGTCATCGCCAACGTCATCAGCGGGATTACCTTGTTCTACATGCTCCTGCACGAGGTGGGGCCTTTCAAGCTGGAATTCTGGAAATTGCGCGTGACACCCTTCTTCTTGAGCCGCATCTTGCGCGTGGGGCTCCCGACGGGGCTTCGCGGCGTCGTATTCTCGTTCAGCAACGTGTGCCTGCAATCGGCCATCAACAGCCTCGGTTCTGCGACAGTGGCGGCCTCGTCCATCGCGCTCAACTACGAATTCGTGGTATATTATTGGCTGAGTTCGTTCTCGCAGGCTTGCGTGACCTTCGTGGGGCAGAACTTCGGCGCAAAGAACATGGAACGCTGCCGCCGCACGGTCCGCTGGACACTTCTACTCGGCTGCTCCACCACCATCGTATTGAGCGCTCTCTGTTGCATTTTTGCAAGGCCCATGCTGAGCGTGTTCACGTCCAATACCGAGATCATCGAAATCGCATCCATCCGCATGTACGTAGTGGTGGGGCTCTTGGCCATCAACGTCTTCTTGGACGTATTTTCGGGCGCGCTTTCGGGAATGGGCAAGTCCCTACCGCCGGCGCTCACCTGCATGGTTGGCGTCTGCGGCATCCGCATCCTCTGGGTGATTTTCGTATTCCCCAAATACAACTCGTTCGCCTCGCTGATGGTTGTCTACCCCGTCAGCTGGGTCATCACGATTGCAGTCATCGTGGGGATATATTTCTACAACGTCAAACGGCTGAAATTCTAGCCGATTAACCCAAATCCACGTCGGGAGCGATGTGCACGCTGTATTCGGGGAAGGCTTCGCTGACTTCCTTGATGAGGGTCGCAACGCCTTCTTCGGGCGCAACGGCGAAACTCATGACCACGTCGAAGCGCATGGAGCGTTCCTGCAAATCCACGTAGAATCCGTGCATCTGGAGCGCCCATTCGTGAGACTTCACGATATGCAATACTTTGTTCCGAATGTCGGCGGCTTCGTCGTTCTTGGTGTTGTGCGAATACACGCCCACGCCCGCAAGCAGGATTCCCGTTTCCTTGTACACGCGGTTCTGCAGCTTGCGAGTGAGCACGTCCAGTTCCTCGACGGTCATGGTGTCGGGCAGTTCCAGGTGCACCGAGCCGATGGACTTATTCGGGCCGTAATCGTTCAGAATCAAGTCGTAGGCGCCGCGCACGGGTTTTTCAGAGGTGAGGATTTTTTTGATTTCCTTGGCGGTGTCGCCGTCAGTGCGCTTGCCGAGAATATCGTCCAGCGTATCCTTGAGCATTTCGATGCCGGACTTAATGATGAACAATGAAATCAGCACGCCCACGTAGGCCTCGAGCGAAACGCCCGTCGTCACGAACACGATGGCAGAGGCCAGCACCGATGCAGACAGGATGGCATCGAAAAGGGCGTCGGCACCGGAGGCCACAAGCGCACCGGAATTCACGCGCTCGCCCTGACTCTTTACGTACTTGCCGAGCACGAGTTTTACCACCACGGCGGCAGCAATAATCACCAGCGATATCGTAGAATAGTCGGCGGCTTCTGGGTGGATGATTTTCTTGACAGATTCCACGGCGGAGGTGCCGCCCGCGTACAGCACGATGGCGGCAACAATCATGGCACTCAGGTACTCGATGCGCCCGTAACCCAGCGGGTGTTTCTTGTCGGGAAGTTTATTCGCAAGTTTTGCGCCCACGATGGTAATCACCGAGGAGAGCGCGTCGGAGAGGTTGTTCACCGCGTCGAGGGTGACGGCAATGGAACCCGTGATAAAGCCGATGGCGGCCTTGAACGCCGAAAGCACCACGTTTGTAGCGATGCCCACGATGCTCGTGCGCACGATGACCTTGCTGCGATTTTCAATTTCATTGTCTATCATATGGTCTCCTGACGACTTCGTGTCATTTCAGGAATAGCGAAAGCTTGCCGAAGTCGAGTATCGTGATGAACACGAAGAAGCTGATGAAGAATGCAGCGGCGACGTTCTGGATAATGCTCTGCGTCTTGGTAGAAAGCGGCTTGCCGCGCAACTTCTCTATCCCGAGGAACATGAGCAGGCCTCCGTCGGTAATGGCGAGCGGAAGCAGGTTCATGACGCCCAGGTTTATGCTGATGAGTGCAAGGAGCATCAGGAATTCCTGGAAGCCGCTCATCCACACGTTACCCATCACGGCCACGATAGAAACCGGACCGGAGAACGCGTCAACCTTCACCTGCCCCTGGAACATGCGCTTGAAATAGCGGAAAATACTGGTGGTCATTTTCCAGCTGGTGGCACAAGTCTTCGTAAAGGCCTCGACAGGGCCGCGGCGCACAATCTTCGTTTCGCGGAAGAGCACGTAGCCCATCTGGATACCGACCATGTAGCGCTTGTATTCCTCGTTATAGACGGGAGTGAGCGGCTTGGTGAGCGTATCACCGTCGCGGATGACGGTAACATTCACGGTCTCGCCCTTGCTGCCGTCGATGATGCGCACGACTTCTTCGTAGCGGGAGATGTGCTCGCCGTTGATTTCAAAAATCGTATCGTTCTGCTGAATGCCGGCAGTAGCCGCGGCAGAACCTTCTACAGGCGGGATACGCACGATGACGCGGTTGCGCGGGTAGATACCGATATCGCCAATGCCCATCTTGATTTCGGAACCGGTGGAATCCTGCGCGGGAATCACAAGTTCTTCGGGAACGACGGTAATGGTGAGCGGTTCGCCACCGCGATGTACCGTGAGGGGGACGTTCGCCCCGAGGCTCACGCCAATCTGCTCGCGGAAATCGTCCCAGCCCTGCGTGGGCTTGCCGTTTATGGCAGTGATGGTATCGCCCGGCTGTATGCCCGCGGCGAGCGCCGGAGAATCCTTCGCAACAAAGCCCACGATGAGCTCGTTTGTCGCAGGTTCCTGCACGCCCACCATGTAGAGGACCATCAGGAGCGCAAACGCGAACACGATGTTGATGAACGGTCCCGCAAACGCAATCGCGGCGCGCGCACCCACGGACTTCGCCACGAAATCGCGTTCGTCCGGGACTTCGCCCTCCTCGAGCGTGTCGGGATTTTCCCCCGCCATGGCCACGTAGCCACCGAACGGGATAGCCGAAATGCAGTATTCCGTCTCGCCCCTTTTGATGCGGATGAGTTTCTTGCCGAAACCGACGCTGAACGTATTCACCTTGACGTTATTCCACTTGGCGACCAGGAAGTGGCCCAGCTCGTGAATAGTCACGAGGAAACTGAGCGCAAGGAGGCCCAGGACAAACATCACAACGTTTGAAAAAAATGTTTCCATTGAAATACAATATAGCAAAATGAGATTCACGCATTCCGAACCAAATCCTGCAATGCGGACACAGCGCACAAAGCCATTTGCGATTAGATAATTTTTTTTCTTATTATTATGCAGTCAAGGAGCCTACATGAACAAAATTTTCGCTATCCTCGGAACCATCTCGCTTTCGATGCTTGTCGCCGCCTGCAGCGATACCAAGACCGACAAGGAAACCGCCACCGCAGAAACTGTAGGTACTGAAACCGCCGCTCAGGTCGAAGGCACGAAAACTATAACCCTCACAAACGGGGCGAGCGTCACCTGGATTCAGGACAACGAAGGCGAAAAGTTGAACCCGCGCTCGCTCTTCAGCGACGCCAGCGATTCTCTGTTTGAAAGCCTGAATATGCCCGATGGCATCCCTGCCAGTGTGAGCACGTTCCTCGTGAAGGTGGACGGCAAGTACATCTTGTTCGACGCAGGTCTCGGGGCTTTCGGCGGACAGCTCATGAACCGCCTTGCCGCTCTCGGCGTGAACCCCGACAGCATCAGGCTTGTTTACCTCACGCACTTCCATGCGGACCATATCGCGGGTCTTGTCGCGAAAGACGAAGCAGGCAACGACGTGAAAGTTTTCAAGAACGCCGCCGTCTATGCGGGCAAAGTGGAATACGACGCCTGGATGAACGACATCCCGAAAAACGACTTGCAAAAAGGCATCATGGCGCTCTACAAGGATAGCCTGCACCTGTTCGCATTCGATGACACGCTCCCCCACGGAGTACTCGCGATGGACGCCGTCGGGCATACGCCGGGCCACACCGCATTCCAGCTGGCTAACCTGCTTATCGTCGGTGATTTGATGCACGGTTACGCATTGCAAAAGGACCACCCTGAAATCAATTCCAACTACGACATGGACAAGCCGAAATCCGCCGAGAGCCGCAAGCGCATCATGCAATACGCAAGCGACAACAAGCTCCTGATGGCCGGCATGCACCTGCCCCCTCCGGGATTTGTGGAGTAAGGGCTTTGCCGTTCGGTCGCAACCTGACTAAAATCGTGCAAGTCTATAAAAAAGACCGCAGCGGTGTGCTACGGTCAAAATTTTTTTGGGCGTTCCCTTGCCTACGGCAAGGGCGGGCTATATTGCAAGGCGCCCCGTGCGCACTTGCGGCACGCCCGCGTCGCTCTTGCAACCAAGCCTCGCTTCGCGAGTCTTGTCCCCAAGGGGTCACTATCCCTAACGCAATTTTTTCTTCAATTATAACCAATCAAGTGTGATTACTTCCGTAACATGGTCAAAAAAAGAAATTAGTTGTATGATCCTATGGAAATGATGTTGAAATTACCTGAGGAACCAACATTTCCTCGAATTTCAATCATAATTCCACGAAGTTTTTGGGCAGCCTCTTCACCAGTCAATGTTTGGTTGGGAGCGTATAATGTAGGCTTAAAAGAATTCCAGGAAATCTTCTTCGTAGTAGGGGTGGAGGCTTTAGGCAAAATAACTTCTAGACAAGAATAATCCTCATGTTGTTCTTGAATGGATAGGTCTATGTCAGAAACATAAGTGACACAGATTCCACCCCAATCTGAAACATCGGCAGACGATTTTCCTGTTATGTCGATTCCAACTGCTCCTGTTATGCTAAACCCAATACCTACAAATGGACTGCCTCGCCCCCCTAAATTTCCTTCATTCAACCCAAGCGTATAAGTGCCACAAATTCCTCCACAATAATCAATAAGCGGGGAATAATCGTATTCATCTGTGTAAAATCCTTCTGTAATACCTGCTCCATGACCATAAGGGTATTTAACCACAGTGGTAGGCCATGTTACAAAGGACGAGCCGCCGTTCTCCGAGTCATTGTAAGAGTTCCAACACCCTGCACTAAAAGAAGTTGAACATTTGGATTGTCCTAATTGGGCGTCATGCTTCGTATCTACTCGATACATTTTGTTTGGACCATGCCAAGATATTTTTCCATTGCATGAATTTGGTACAGAGTGAGCTAAATACAAACTACTCGTGGATGCTGTTGAAGACGAGAATGCTGTTTCGCTATTTGAATATTGCGAAGATGAAGAGTAAATATTTTCTTCAATATTTTTTACACAACGGACGGGCAACAATCCATTTTTTGTAAAATAAGTCGACCATGTAATATTGAATTTATCTTCATCCCATTCAACATTCGGAATATCCATTAGAGTCATATTATCATAATGATATATTGGTGTGGAAGCAAGATACATAACTGTAGAAATGAGGCTGCTACCGCCTAAACTCCTAGAGCAATTACTACAACGGCCTTGATACCAATAACCCATAGGGAAGGCTGAAAATCCATAGACATCAGTTCCATTATCCAAATAGGAACTTGATAGTCCTTGTTTTAGTAATGCGGAAGGCATTCCAACGAAATCAAATAGAGTTCTCCATTCGCTGGTATCAGGAAGATGCCACCCTTGCGGACAAACTCCCCTAATTGAATTTTTTGACCATATTGCTGCGCAATCCTTGGCATACGAACCATATCCACATCCAACCCCATCAGTAGAAAAGCGACCTGCAGTGTCTATCGCATCTGACCACCGATAATAGCGTCCATAACCACAATACTCTACGACACCGCCGTCTAACATACAATGGCTACTATCCGTCGCAAAGGCTAAATTCTCGGCCATCCAGGTTTGCGAGCCTATTGTCACCATTTTGTAAATGTGACCATCGCGCGAGTCTACGAACGTTTCATAGACCTGGCCATTTTCATCAACGGTGGTTCCGTTTCCCCCCTGATATGGGACCCACGACCATATACCAGTTGATGGGGCTTGGCCACAAAGATAGTCTTGATTGGTTGAACTCACATGTGCTACGGTTTTGTTCAATGCTAAATCGCAGGGCTGTTCAGCAATTAGACCTTCGTATGTTTTATAGGTCAACCCCGAATAATTTACAGAATCTCGAGATGCAGAGTTTCTTTCACTAAGCACTTCATCGGACGTATTGTTTCCAGAATCTCCGCCGCAGGCGACAAATGCTGAAATTACGATTGTTATAATCGCAAGATGGAAGTATGTTTCTGCTGATGCTTGTTTTTCATGATTATTCATAACTAAGCCTCCTTTTCATTGAAAAGTGGCACAAGTTCAATGCCCTTAAGTTTTTGTTTAAATTTTTCATCTTTAAGATTATCAAAGCATTTCTTGTCTGTGACAAAAAAGAATTTGTTCTTAACTCCCGAATTCCTCAATTTCTCCAAATCTCTTTCAATGGATGCAATCTGCTGTGCTCCAAAACCGTCATCTTTTTTTTTACAAGGAACCGTGTTTTTTATTTCGCCAACAATGTCGCATTCCCTAAGTTCAATATCAAAGCCTTTGGCTGACTGCGACTTTTGGGAGACATCTAGGGAATCGCTAACGTGATTTCCAAATCTTTTGATTAGCCATTTCTTCGCCATCAAGCAAGAAATATAGGCCATGTCGCTGTTGTAATTGCCGATTGCATCCTTGAAGTTCTTGTATGCATCAAATGCATCATAGACGTTTTCTGTGTTTTTTAAAGCACGGAGACCAGCCAACTTGTCCATAGATGCTTTTAAAGCCGTTTTTTCATTTTCTGTCATCCATTTTGAGGTCATTTTTATTCTCCGAGCCTATTAATTTTTAGAATCAAAAGCCTTGGAATAGCTGCTTATGCAGTAAGAGGGAATTCCCGCGCATTCCTCATCTTTCATATCTTTTGCACAGGATTTAACAGTGTTGATACCTACCAGTCCTCCACAATTTATCATAAGAGCCATTCGACAAGCCTTTTCATTTCCAATTAAGTTCATATCTTTGCTACAGGACTCTTCAAGTTTTTCAACGGCCTCCGATTTACAGCCTGCAAACAAAAGCACCGAAGCAAGTGCCGTCAACATGAATAGTTTTAATTTCATGGTCAACTCCTTATAGAAATATGTCCTATGGAGTTTCGCCCCTGCTCAACAAGGAACTTCGCCAAATTTTGTATGAATACAAAAAAGGCGCAGATCGTTGCATTTATCCAAACGGGGCTCTAGACTGCCTCTACACGATAAACACAAACGACCCACGCCCCAAAAGGGCTGTTGCCATTGGTCGATACGACCGTAAATCAGCCGAATAGCTGACACGACAAACCGAGATATGCCGAAAACGGCATACCTGCGTGAGCGTTCGCCTTGTCCTCGTGTATTTGGAAGTGTCTAGATTCCGTTTGGAGAACAAGAGCAAAAACTCTTTTACTCTTTAAAAATAACATAAAAATGGACAAAACGCTCAAAAAGTTTACAAAAAAGTTCTTTTTTGCAATGAAAATGGCGATTCTTCGCTATTTTGTAAAGAGGAAAGAGTGTTTTTAGGGAGAAAAAGGAATAGAAAGGGCCTATTTCTTATTGTGGACCAGCGACAACAGCAAATTAAAAAGTTTTTCACCGATAAAGCGGTTCATGCCTCTAAGCATAGTAACGCTTTGGTCAATTTCATCTGCAGTAAGCAACTTCTTCTGATATGCGGCAAAGAGAATGCCTATGCTTCCGGTAATCGTCAGTTTCATACTCTCGGCTACAACACGGCCCTTGCTTTCATCAATCAGCAAAAGACTCGGTTGCTTTTCGTCTGCCAAGATAATCGCTTCGCTTTCGCCCAGGTCCAACCCCGTCGCCCGCTGCAATAGGGAAACTCTATCTGCGGAAAGTTCCGAATGGACTTCCAAAAACGGGCAATTCCTAAAATACTCTGCTTCTTCAGGGTATTCAGTATTGCGAGTCAATTCTTCAAATACGGCGAAAGGAATATGGACGGAATTATATAGTTTATTCAAAACATCAATCCGTCCAATTTTGAACAGAGTCAATAATGGAGTCGTGTCAGAGACAACTATCACTTAGACTCTCCGCAAGCAGCCAAAGCGTTTGCAATGTCGCGTTCAAGTTCCGCTTCATCCATGTCAATATACGGGATGCCCATAGAACCATACAGCTGGATAAGAGACCACTTGTCCATTTCAAGAATCTCGGCGGCACGTCCATGCGAAATCGTCCCGTTCTGAATATAGGGGTACAGGAGCATCGCACGCTGTTTCAGCCACATGTCACGCTTATTTACATAAGGTTCCATCGCATTCGTTATTTCAATTGTAGCGGTTTGCATATTCATACCTCACCTATAAATATACACATTTTCAAGCAAAAGACCAAATAAGAAAAACGCCCTTTCGCAAGGAAAGAGCGTTTTTAGAGTTTTTTAAGTATTTTTCTTACGCCTTAACAGTCGTGAAGCTAAATGCCTCGCCGTCGGCATCATTAGCTTCGAGGCCATCGGCGGCGGCAGCCCACTTGATGGCAACAGCTTGCGTCTCTCCGGCGATGTAAGCTTCATTCTCGGCAACAGCCTGCTTGAAGACGTCGCTTGCAGAGAACAGCGTCACTTCGATCTTGTCGGTGATGGCGTAGTTCTGGTCCTTACGGCGGTTCTGGATGCGGTTCACGAGTTCGCGGGCCACGCAGGCGCGGCGGAGTTCGTCCGTGATCTTCAGGTCCAGAGCCACGGTGAAGTGCTGGTCGGCTTCCACGGCCATGCCGTCGGCCACGATGCGGTTGAGCATCAGGCAGTCGGCACCGACTTCACCGAAGTTGAACTTAATCGTCTCGCCATTCTGCAGCGCCTTGATTTCGTCAACCGAGAGGCTGTTCAGCTTCGCAGAAATCACCTTCATGTTCTTCGCGTAATCCGGGCCCTTCGCCTTGATGGCGAGGAAGTTCGGCTTGGCGGAGAGCTTCACGAGCTTCGTCTCATCTTCGAGGAACTTCATTTCGCGAACGTTGAGTTCTTCGAGGATCAAGTCCTTCATCGTTTCAGCAACATTCTTTTCTTCGGTGCCGTGAGCAACCACCGTCATGCTGGCAATCGGCATACGGTTCTTTACGTTGTTCGTAGCACGAATCACGCGGCCCATTTCGACCATGCCACGCACCATGGCGATGCGTTCCACGAGCTTTTCGTCCATGAGGGATTTGTCGGCGCTCGGGAATTCGCAGAGGTGCACGCTCACCGGAGCGTTGGCATCGACTTCGCGCACGAGAATCTGGTAGATTTCTTCGGCGAGGAGCGGGAGGAACGGGGCGAGAATCTTGGAGAAATCGACGAGCACCTTGTACATGGTGGCGTAGGCGGCGTTCTTGTCGCCATCGTTTTCGCTCTTCCAGAAACGGCGACGGCTGCGGCGCACGTACCAGTTCGTGAGGTCATCCACCGCGGCAATCACGGCGGGCACCACGTTGTACAGGCGGTAAGCCTTCATTTCCACTTCAACCTTGGCGGCCAAATCCTGCAGCGTTGCAAGCATCCAGCGGTCAAGTTCATTCTCGCTCTTGACTTCCTGACCCGGCTTCCAGTTCAACTGGCCCTTGGCGGCGTCGGCGTTGTGGTTAGACACAAAGAATGCAACGGCGTTCCAGAGCGGGAGCATCACCTGCTTCACGATGCCCTTCACACCTTCTTCGCTAAAGCGGAGGTCTTCGGCCTTCAAAGCGGCGGAGTTGATCATGAACAAGCGAATGGCGTCGGCACCCGTGCGTTCGATAAGGTCGTTCGGGTCCGGGTAGTTGCGCTTGGACTTACTCATCTTGGAACCGTCTTCGGCCAAGATGATACCGTTCACAATCACGTTCTTGAATGCCGGCTTCTGGAACAAAGCGTTAGAAAGCACGGTCAACGTGTAGAACCAACCACGAGTCTGGTCGAGGCCTTCGGCAATGAAGTCAGCCGGGAAGCTGCGTTCTACGAGTTCCTTGTTTTCGAACGGATAATGGCGGCTGGCATACGGCATGGAACCGGATTCAAACCAGCAGTCAAACACTTCCGGCGTGCGGCGGTAGACCTTGCCGTTCTTTTCGATAGTGAGCTTGTCCACAAAGTGCTTGTGCAAGTCATCGAGCTTCACGCCAGTGAGCTGCTGCAGTTCTTCGATGGAGCCCACAGCAATCATGTCGCCGTCGTCAGAGAGCCACACCGGAATCGGCGTACCCCAGAAGCGGTTACGGGAAAGGTTCCAGTCGCGGGCGCCTTCGAGCCACTTGCCGAAACGACCGTTCTTGATGTGGTCCGGCACCCAGTTCACCGTTTGGTTGTTTTCAACCATCCATTCCTTCAGAGTCTTGGTCACGCCGTCCTTGCTCG
>NZ_DFLC01000028.1:0-4655 GCF_002374005.1 Fibrobacter sp. UBA3629
CATGCCTGCATGACCGAGCCGATTGGCTAGCGCTACGAAGTAGCGCCACGCCAAGTAATTCTTCCCAGAGTTGAACTTTCGCCCCGCTTCGAGCGGGGCTTTTCTTTTAGGGGAAAGATTGTAGAATCGTGTATGCGAACGTGATTTCGTAGCCGTAATCGTTCAGTTTCCTGATGATATGGCTCATGCTTGCCACAGGGGCTTCTCTGTTGACGACAAACAGGATTTGGTTCTTGTCCTTCTTGTTCTGGAGGGATTCGCGCGACTTGATTTCGTCGATAAATTTCCAGAATTCCTCTTCGCTCGCGATATTGTACATCCTTTTTCCGCCAAGGAAACCGAGTTCGTTCAGGCTCACGATGAAGGGGCTTGTCTTGTCGTAGAGATTCACGATCACGCTGATCATCATAAAATCTTCGGCGCATTCGGCTTCCAGTTTCTTTTCACTGAGTCGTTTTGCAAGAATCTCCTCGTCCGTCAGGCCCTTTTCCCCAATCACCATGTGGGAAACCTTGATGACGTTGTCCTTGGTGGCATTCCTGCATGTCTGAACGTCGGAATCCCAGGCCGGGTTGATTGCCTGGATAGGGGAGGCGAAGTCCTTGTCGATGACGTACAGAACCTTGCCGACAAGCGGTTCGAAGTTCAAGGTCGTTAGCACCTTGCCGAACGCGTTGAAGGTGCAGTTCCCGGCGACGTGTACGTGGACTTCCTTTTCGTCCAGCGGCCTGGATCTATCTTGCTTGAAGTGGTTGAAAAAATCCAGGATGGGTTGGACTTTCCAGTCCCCGTTCTGGAGGAAATCCTTCACGGAATCTCCGACCTTCTTGCCGTTGATAAAGTATTCCCTCGAGTTCACGTCGATGACGACGACGTTCTCCGACGGTGCCATGAAAGTCTTGTCTTCGCCGCAACTGGCTAAAAAGAACAAAAGGGCTAGTAGAATGATTCGGTTCATTCGTCCTCCTAACGAATTTTCCCCGAATATAGATTTATTTTTTATAAAGTGCGTTAAATTGTTTATATTAGTAGGGGAAATAGTTCTTTACGAGGTGGTGCATGGACAACGAGCTGACGCTTTTGATTGGGGAAGGCGAAAAGATTCTCTACGCCGGCAAGCCGGACAAAAGGTGCTTTATCTTCGAATGCATCTTCAATCCGCTGCTCCCGTTTGCGGCGATTTGGGCCGCTGTCGATTTTGGTGTTATTGGGGCTGCGTTTACGGCTGACAAGTCCGAAAACATGGCCTTATTCATGGTGCCCTTCATGCTGCTCCACCTGATGCCGGTCTGGCTCTACCTTGGCGGGGCTCTGCTCTCGTTTCGGCGGTACCGCAATACGGCCTACATCGTTACGGACAAGGGAATCTACGCGTCCGGTGGTATCATCGCCAGGACATACAAGTCAAAGCCGTTTGCGGAACTTTCGCACGTGGACCTGCACCGCGGCATTTTCGACCAGTGGTTCGGCGTGGGCGACATCATCACGACCTCCGCGCAGGCAAATCCCGCAACGCTGAATGGCCGGAGGACTTCTACCAACGCGGGTATTTCCATCGACAGCATCGCCGATTACGCGGAAGTGTACAAGCTCGTGAAAAAGCTGCAAGAGGACATCTACACCGACGTGATGTACCCCAATGACCTCCGCCCCAAGGAAAATCACGGGTATAAATCAAGGTATAAAGGGTAGGGGAAAGGCTCCGCCCTAAAATCCGGCATTCTAAGGCTTGATGGTTATCGGAGTTCCGTCCTTGACTGCGCCGTAGATTTCTTCAATTTCGTCGTTCGTGACGGCGATGCAGCCGGCAGTCCAGTCTTTCCACTTGTGCCAGAATTTAAAGAGGAATGCCGGAACCTTGTTCGGATAGCCGTGGATCATGATGTCGCCGCCGGGCTCGTAGTTGCCTTCTTTTGCGGCCTTAATCTGTTCCGCATTAGGGTACGAAATCCGGAGCGATAAATGAAAGACACTTTTGGGGTTGTGAAGTACGATGGTGTAGTCGCCTTCGGGCGTCTTGTTGTCACCGGATTTGACTTTCGCTCCCACAGGATTCTTGCCCAAAGAAATCTTGTACGTCTTGACAATGTTCTCGCCGCTTCGCAAGTGCATTTGGCGTTTCGCCTTTTCTACGAGAATGTTGTCGATGGGTGAGGGGAGCATGAGTTGAAATGTAGTGATAAAGGTCTTTCTTTATTGGATTGGATTTGATTTATTCTAATTTGTTCGGCAACGATTTGTTTTTAAAAGGCCAGTCGAAAAGTAGGTCTTGCAGGTTTTTTGACTTTTTCCATCGCCTAAATGATTTTATGCATAAAAGAGTAAATGCTCCAATTGTAAACCAACTTAATAAAACGCTTATAGAAAGTATTTTGGTATCAATGTCGGGTTTTGCGATGCTGATTATACAATGAAAGAATAGCGCTATTTGGAATATAATAATACTCCAAAAAAGAGAGTCTTCTTCAGGCTTGTCTATTCCACGAAAACTAAAGGGCTTTGTTATTATAAGTGGATTGTCTTTTATTGATTTTGATTTCAGAATTGCAAACGTAAGCCAAGAAAAGGGAACGATGCTTATCAGCAGAAAAATTACCACCCTTTTATCGCCCATGTATATTAAATCGACAATAATCGTTTCAATGAAGACAATTATGCTGGCCACTGTAAACAAAAATCTTTTTTTTATATCGCTAGTCATCAAAAATGCCTTGTGAATTATGGGTAATTATAAAAAGAATATAAAAAAAACGCCCAGGCTTTTAAACTGGACGCTTTTTTTCTTTAGACGAAAGATCTTTGAGAAAAATCTATCGTCTTTCGTCTACAGGCGCTCTGCGCCGTTCTTTCGTCTACTTAAGGAACTGCATATACGGCAGCTTGCTGGCGAGTTCCTGCACCTTGTCGGCGTTGGCCATGAGGGCGGAACGTGCGTGCCAGGAGCCGTCGAGGAACTGACCGCGGGGGCCGTCAGCGAGCGTGAGCTCGATGGTTTCGTCGCCCATCTTGAGCGTGCGGCTTTCGGTGCTCGTCACGAGTTCTTCGCTCGGGTGTGCTTCGATCCAAGCGAGAATCTTGTCTGCCACTTCGTGGCTCACCTTGTAGCAAGGAACGCCAATGGCCACGCAGTTACCGAAGAAGATTTCGGAGTAGCTTTCGGCGATGATGGCGCGGATGCCCCAGCGCTTGAGAGCCTGCGGGGCGTGTTCGCGGCTGGAACCGCAACCGAAGTTCTGGTTCGAGACGAGGATGGAGCCGTTCTTGTAGGCCGGATCGCGGAAGGGGTGGACCTTGCCCTGAGCGGCGAGGCCTGCGATATCGTCGGCAAAGGCGTTGTCGCCGAGGCCTTCGAATGTGACGCACTTGAGGAAGCGAGCCGGGATGATACGGTCAGTGTCGATGTCGTTGCCGCGTACAGGAACGCCGGAACCTTTAACAATGTCGATAGAATTCATTTTTTAAATCTCCTTAGCGTTACTTGATGTACTTGCGGACGTCGGTGACACAGCCTTCGATGGCGGCGGCGGCCACCATGGCGGGGCTCATGAGGATGGTGCGGCCCGAGGGGCTGCCCTGACGGCCCTTGAAGTTACGGTTGCTGGAGCTTGCGCTCACCTGGCGACCCTTCAGCTTGTCCGGGTTCATGGCGAGGCAGAGCGAGCAGCCTGCTTCGCGCCATTCGGCACCGGCTTCCTTAAAGATCTTGTCGAGACCGAGCTGTTCGGCTTCCACCTTGATCTTCATGGAACCCGGAACGACCCACATCTTGACGGTCGGGGCGACCTTGTGGCCCTTGATGATTTCGGCGGCGGCCTGCAAGTCGCTGAGGCGGCCGTTGGTGCAGCTACCCACGAAGGCGATATCGATGGGGCGGCCAATCATCTTGGAACCTTCTTCCCAGCCCATGTATTCGTAGGCTTCGGAGATGACCTTCTTTTCGCTGCCTTCGAATTCGCTAATCTTCGGCATGTTGCCGTTCAGCGGGATGGCCTGAGCCGGAGTGATACCCCAGGTAACCATGGGTTCCAGGTTGTCGCAGTTGATTTCGACTTCGTCGTCAAACTGGGCGTCGGCGTCGGTAGCCACAGACTTCCAGTAAGCAACGGCTTCGTCCCACTTGTCGGCCTTCGGGGCATACGGACGGCCCTTGAGGTATTCAAAAGTCTTTTCGTCGGGGTTGCAGTAACCGACGCGGGCGCCACCTTCGATAGCCATGTTGCAGATGGTCATACGGCCTTCCATGCCCATGTTTTCGATGACGGGGCCTGCAAATTCGTAAGCGTAGCCAACGCCACCGTTCACACCGAGCTTAGCGATGTAAGCAAGGGCAACGTCCTTGGCGGTGACGCCCGGCTTGAGCTTGCCGGTGAACTTGATGCGGCGAGTCTTCAAGGGGCTCATGGCGAGCGTCTGGGTGGCCAAAACGTCGGCCACCTGGCTTGTGCCGATACCGAATGCGATAGCGCCGAATGCGCCGTGGGTTGCCGTGTGGGAGTCACCGCAGGCAACGGTCATGCCCGGCTGGGTCACGCCTTCTTCGGGGCCCACGATGTGAATCACGCCCTGTTCGGCGGTAGCGGGGCCAAAGAACTTGATGCCGTTGTTCTTCGTGTTGTTTTCGATATGGGAGAACATCTCTTCGGAAATGCCGTCCT
>NZ_DFLC01000028.1:4799-28756 GCF_002374005.1 Fibrobacter sp. UBA3629
GTGCGTTCCGGGAACAGCACCTTCTGGCCTTCTTCGCGGAGCTGCGCAAAAGCCTGCGGGCTCGTGACTTCGTGGCAGAGGTGGAGCCCGATAAAGAGCTGGCACTGGCCGCTCGGGAGCTTAGCTACCGTGTGGCTTTCAAAAATCTTCTGATAGAGTGATTTTCCCATGATTATGTCTCTTTTGAGTTTGATTTATGCGGCCCAAATATAGAAAAACGGGGCCGCGCTGTCTTGCGCAACCCCGATTGACCCCGGATTTTACTTAGTTCGTCTCGAACTTGTAGGCCTCGCGGTAGTAGGCCATCATCTCACTAGTGCTGTTGAAGGCCCTGCGGGCGGCGTTGCCGACTTCACGATCCTTGCGGACGAGGTCCGAAATCCTCGTGTTCACGTCCTTGAAGAAGAGGTCGTTGCTCGCCATGTCCACGTGCCTCTGGGTGTAGTCGTGGTGGTAACGGCGTTCGAGCATCTGGAAGAGTTCCGTCTGGCAGGCATTGACGGGCGGTTCCCTCTTGGCGACCGGCAGGTAGCATGCCTGAATGTAGTCCTGCTTCATATCGACAATCATCTGGTCGATAGCGGGGATGTCATGACGCGAGTCGTGACTGGCGAGATCCGCCGAAGGTGTTTTGATTCCAGAGCAGCCGGCCAACAGTGCTGCAGAAAAAAGTAGGGAGGCCACATATCCAAACTTCATTTATAAATCTCCTTAAAGATTACCAATTCCCTTCTATCCCTAAACTGAAAACAAAGTTATTTAAATGCGGACGTCTTGGCGATGGTGAATTTGTAATTATTTACTTACTTGGCGGGCAAAAAAGAAAAATAAAAGATTGCCCGTGACGCTCGTCACGGGTTCGGTTGCATGCTCGCGTGATTGCTGTCACAGGGGGCTATCTGCTGCTGGTTGGCTTGAACTTGTAGTACCAGGTAATCGGGTCTATTACTTTGTACGAAACGTTGCCGATGCGGCTCCCGCCCCTTTTGTCTACGAGCCCGGTTACGATATGCGCGTGCGGTCCCGTGGTGTGGCCCGTCATGCCTACAGTCGCGATGGGGTCGCCCTGCATGACTTCCTGCCCGTCGAGGTAAAGGAGCTGGTCGCAGTGCATGAACAGCATCACGTCCTTTTCGCGGACGAGACCGATAACGATCCCGCCTCGCTCATCCCTTTTGGTGTATGCCTTTGCGGAGAAGGGGGCAAGGATGCGGGCGCCCTGGCGTCCGGCGACATCGATGCCGTTGTGCTTGCGGTTCTGGCTGGTTGCGCGTTCGTGATAGAATTCGGTGATGTAGGCGATGCTGTCCGAGAAAATCGATGTCCAGTATTTCCATGCCGCGCCGATGGAATCTGCCGAGGAATTGGCCTGGTCCGTGGGCCTTGTAAACTTGATGACGGTTCCCTGCGGCGGGACTCCCATGATATTCTTTTCCCATCCTCCGCCTTTGTAGCCGTTCTCCTGAATGGTTTCGTCCAGGTAGTCGCGAATCATCTTTTCGTTGGAAATGACTGCGTTGAATCGGCCCAGGGCGTAGCGTGCGATGCGCCACAGGTTCTCCTTGCCGTCGAAGGTGTATTCGAACGATGGTGCCATGGCTATCTTGTTCCTTTCGGGAATGCGGTCGCGCATGTTGGAGTGGCTTGCATCTACATTGGTGGGGTAGATAAAGGGGAGCAGGATGGCCGCGACGAGCAGCAGCGGGAAAAGGATGCAGAATAGCTTCGGGATGCCGTCCATCGGATTCTTGCGGAGGATTTCTCCCTTGAGAATCCAGGCGGTATTTTCGGCGAAGGCCTGCGGGTTTTCGCCGAAGGTAAGCTTTGCCGGCATATACTTGGAAAATCCACGCCGGACGGCCTTGAAGGTTCTGGGAAAGCGCTTCTTGTCGGGGGCTTTGTCGTTGAGCCAAAGAATGCATCCTTTCTGCAATGCGGGGCTGTCTTCGACGAGCGCGCTCGCGTCATCTGCATTTTCGCACCCGATTAAAATCAGCTTTGCGATATGGACCAGATTGGAGTCAATGTTTTCCGTGGACTTGCCAGAAAACAGGCCGACAACGTGCGGCGTGATGGCCTTGATTTGCTGAAGGTTGCGGTAGAACAGCCTGAAGCTTTCTTCCGAGTTTGGAGGGGCGCTGAAGCCGCCGAACACAAGGCCACTTGCGGCCTTTGCCTGCAAAGTCTGGAGTTCATCGTTTGTGAGGGCCCTCGTGTAGAGATCCGCAAGCGCGATACCCGTGTTCCCGTCGTTGCTTCTGCTGTAGTCAAACAGAACAAAAGATGCGCCAGCGTTCAGGGCCAGCGCATATTTTTCGAGGGCTTCGCGCGGTGCCGGATTTCCGGGGAATATCGCAAGCACCAACTCGCCCTGAGCGTACAGGTAGTCGAGAACCTCCCGCTGCATGGGGGCTTAGACCTTTGCGGAGCCTCTCGGGTACGAGAATCCGCTAGGCGGGGCGGCAACGAACTTGTCGACCTGCATGTAGAGTTCTTCGGGGCTTGCGGAGGGGTTGAAATAGATTTCCTGGTTCCTGTTCTGGCTTCTGCCCTTGAGCGGTTCGCCGCGGCGGCCGCGGGAAACGACACCGAGCGGGAGCACTTCGAGCATCGGGAGCAGGCCGAAGTAACGGAACAGGCTGAAGTTCTTCTGCCACGTGGCGCGTTCGGCGAGGATGGCGAAGGTTCCTTCCATGACGGACTTGGACTGCAGCAGGTCATCGCTCGTCATGGTCACCAGCTCGTGGTTGGTGGGGAAGTTGTTCACGAAGTTTACCAGGTCGCCCTTGAGGTAGTTGGCGTCGCAGAGGAATACGAATTTCATATTTAGTCCTAGCTTTTGTTTGTTGTTTGAGGCAAAGATAATTTTTTGCACTCGTGTTGTCATTGTTTCGTCAACTCGGAAAGTTAATTTTCGGAACTTTTTGTCCCGATTAAATGTAAAGTTTTTGTAAAAACGGGATGGGGAACTAAATAAAAACAGGATGCAGGACCGGATGAAGATTTACCTCACTATTCCAAGTTGGAAGAAGACCTCGTTTTTGAGGGCTAACTTGTTGAGTATCAACGAGTTATGTCGTTTTTTCGTTTTTTTTGTTAAAGCAAAATGCTTTTTTTTGCGAAAAAACGCGATTTTTGTAAAATAAATACATTATATTTGGAGCCGATATCACGCATGATATGGCAAGCGTGTTTTGTTTTTGTTTCGCGACAAAAGCGATGGATTGCTTGTGTAAGTGTATAAAGGGAGATATTGAATGATGAATAGAAAGAATTGGCCTGTAACAGCCCTTCTGGCATCGGCTGGAATTTTGGCTTCTGTTGTTATAGCGCAGGAATCGTCCGATTCCGCTCCGGCTGTGGAAAACAACGCTCCGTCTGTGAACGGGATTCCCGGCGAATCGATTAACGAAGGTGGCAAGTTCGCTCCGATCAAGCTTGACAGCTATGTGTCCGATGACATGGACAAGCCTGCGCAGATCAAGTGGTCCGTTTCGGGCAACAAGAGTATCAAGGTGACTATCTCGGCCGACCGCGTGGCGAACCTCCAGGTGCCGGACCAGTATTGGAACGGTTCCGAAGACATCACCTTCGAGGCGAAAGACACGAAGGGTGCGGTTGGTTCTGAGACGGTGAATTTCTCTGTCGAGTCCGTGAACAATCCGCCGGTGATGAAGGACATTCCCGAACAGACGATTGACGAAGGCAAGCAGTTCGCGAAGATTAAGCTCGACGATTTCGTGACCGACCCTGACCACCCGAAGGACCAGATTCTTTGGGAATTCGACATTCAACCGGCAGGTAAGGATCAAGCCGACGGCGACCTGAATGTGGAAATCGACCCGAAGCGCGTGGCGACCATCATTATCCCCGATACCAACTGGTATGGTGCTGCAAAGATTACGTTTACGGCGACTGACGGCGAGTATGCGAGCGATAAGAAGACGGCCCTTTTTACAGTGAAGCCCATCAACGACCCGCCGGTACTCCAGAAGATTCCTGACCAGACCATCGAAGAGAAGAACGAGTTCGAGTCCATCTCCCTGACCGATTTCGTGAGCGATGTCGATGACGACGTGTCGAAGATCAAGTGGACCATCGCGGGCAACAAGGACCTCAAGTTCGATATCGACAAGTACGGTACTGCGAACATCAAGATCCCGAACGAATTCTGGAACGGTTCCGAGACAGTGACCTTCACGGCGACCGACCCCGCTGGTGCGGCTGTTAGCACGAAGGCCACCTTCACGGTGAAGTCCATCAACGACCCGCCGGAATTCACGAAGGATGTGCCTGAACAGACAATCGAGGAAAAGCAGGAATTCAAGCCGGTTGAGCTTTCGCAGCTCGTGAAGGACCCCGACCACAAGATGGAACAGCTCAAGTGGGAAGTCTCCGGCAACAAGGACCTGAAGGTGAAGATCGCCGGCGGTGTTGCAACCATTAGTATTCCGAACAAGTTCTGGAACGGTTCCGAAACGCTCAAGTTCAAGGTCTGCGACCCGGCCAACGCTTGTGCCGAATCCGAGGCCAGCTTCACGGTGAACTCCGTGAACGACAAGCCCGAGTTTGCCAAGCAGATTCCGAACCAGACGATTGACGAGAAGAAGCAGTTTGCAAAGATCAAGCTCGATGAATTCGTGAAGGATGCCGACCACAAGAATTCCGAACTTTCCTGGGATGTCGACGTGAAGCACCAGGGCAAGGAACCGGAATCCGGCACGCTCAACGTGAATATCGACGAAAGCCGCGTGGCCTCCATCGAAATTCCGGACCAGTACTGGAACGGCTCTGCCGTCGCGACCTTCACCTGCACCGACCCGGAAGGTGCTTCCATCAAGCAGGCCGTTACCCTCACCGTCACTTCCATAAACGACAAGCCGGTGTTCACGAAGATTCCGGACCAGGAAGTCGAAGAGAAGACTGAACTCTCCTCCATCGTTCTTGACGAGTTCCTCTCTGACCCGGACCACGACATTTCGAAGCTGAAGGTCGAAGTTTCCGGCAACAAGGATATCAAGGTCAACATCAACGCGAAGACCCGCGAGGTCTCGTTCAAGACTCCGAGCGAACTCTGGAACGGTTCCGAAACGCTCACGTTCACGGCGACCGACCCGGATGGGGGAGTGGCGAAGACCACTATGAAACTCTCGGTAAAGTCCATCAACGACACTCCGGTCATGAAGGATATTCCTGAACAGACTATCAAGGAAAAGGGCCAGTTCAAGCCTGTTGAACTTGATAAGTATGTCGAGGACCTTGACCATGAAAAGGCAAAACTCAAGTGGTCTATCACCGGTAACCACGAACTCAAGGTTAGCGTCGATGCCAACCGCGTGATGAAGGTGACTCCGCCCTCTCCGCAGTGGAACGGTTCCGAGACGCTCACCATCAAGGTGACCGATCCGGAGGGTGCTACTGACGAACGTTCTGCTACATACACGGTCGAATCTGTGAACGACGTTCCTGAATTCGTGAAGCAGGTGCAGCCGCAGACCATCAAGGAAAAGGAACAGTTCCAGCCCATCAAGCTTGGCGAAATGGTTCGCGACCTCGATAACAAGAATTCCGATCTTACCTGGAATATCGAAGTGAAGCCTGCCGCTGGCTCCAAGAAGAAAGACGCCGGTCTTACGGTTGAAGTCGATGCCCAGATGGTTGCCAAGATTAGCATTCCGGACAAGTACTGGAACGGTGCCGAAGAAATCACGTTCACCGTGTCCGACCCTGAAGGCGCGAAGGCTTCCTCGAAGGCCGTGTTCACCGTGACCTCCGTGAACGACGTGCCGACCCTCAAGAAGATTCCGGACCAGATGATTGAAGAAAAGCAGCAGTTCAATTCCGTGAACCTTGCTGAACTTGCAAGCGACGCCGACCACGAATTCAAGGACCTTAAGTGGACGGTCACTGGCAACAAGCAGTTGAAGATTGATATCGACAAGAACGGAACGGCGACCATCAAGACTCCGGATGCCAAGTGGAACGGCTCCGAGAAGGTGACCTTCACCGTGACTGACCCGGAAGGCGCTTCTGCCAAGAGCGACGCCGTGTTCACCGTGAAGTCCATCAACGACGTGCCGGTGATGAAGGATATCCCGAGCCAGAAGATCAAGGAGAAGGAACAGTTCAAGACCATCGCCCTCGACGACTTCGTGAAGGACGAGGACCACGACAACTCCAAGCTCAAGTGGACGTTCTCCGGCAACAAGGACCTGAAGGTCCAGATGGACAGCAAGCGCGTGGTGACGGTCACCGCCCCGAACAAGTTCTGGCATGGCGAAGAAACAGTGAAGTTCACCGTTACCGACCCGGAAGGTGCTGCTGACAGCCGTAGCGTGAAGTTTACCGTGGAATCCGTGAATGACCTGCCGGTGTTCACGAAGCCCATCAAGGACCAGACCATTCCCGAAAAGCGCGAGTTTGCGATTATCAACCTCGCAGACATCGTGAACGACCCGGACCACAAGCCCGAACAACTCACCTGGAGCTTCGACGTGAAGGGCGCAAAGGGTGCTCCGAAGGGTTACACCCCGAAGCTCTCCGTGAAGGTCGAGAACCGCATGGCGCGCATCGTCATTCCGGACAAGAACTGGAACGGTGCCGAAGAGATTACGTTCAAGGTGGAAGACCCGGAAGGCGGCAAGGCAACTTGCACGGCCCTCTTTACCGTGACCTCCGTGAACGATGCCCCGACGATTGGCAAGATTGACGACCAGACCATCGAAGAAAAGCAGGAATTCGCTCCGATTGACCTCGCTTCCATCATCAAGGACCCGGACCATCCGTTCGAGAAGCTGAAGATTGAAGTGACTGGCAACAAGGAACTGAAGATTGATATCAGCAAGGATGGCAAGGCTACGATTAAGGCCCCGAACAAGATGTGGAACGGCACCGAGAAGGTGACGTTCGCCGTGACGGACCCGGAAGGCGCTACTGCCAAGACCCAGGTGGCCTTTACCGTGAAGTCCATCAACGATGTGCCGGTGATGAAGGATATCGCAAGCCAGACTATCAAGGAGAAGGGCCAGTTCAAGCCTATCGAACTTGACAACTTTGTGGAAGACCTCGACCACCCGAAGAACAAGCTCAAGTGGAAGATCGAAGGTGCGAAGGAACTCAAGGTGCAGATGGATGGCAGCCACAAGGTGACTGTCACGCAGCCGAATCCGTTCTGGCATGGCTCCGAGACGATTACGTTTACCGTTACCGACCCGGAAGGCGCCTCTGATTCTCGCAAGGTGACCTTTACCGTGGAATCCGTGAACGATGCTCCTGAATTCGTGCGCGAACTCAAGGACCAGTCCATCGACGAAAAGAAGCAGTTCCAGACGATCAAGCTTGGCGACCTCGTGAAGGATCCGGACCACAAGGCTTCTGAAATCAAGTGGAGCTTTGACGTGAAGCCCGCGAAGCTTGCCGGTGCCGAGCCCGCCAAGAAGGGCAAGAAGGGCGCGAAGGTCGCGAAGGAAGAAGAAAATGCGCCTGCAGGCGATATGCTGAAGGTGAAGATTGATGCCCAGCAGGTGGCCACCATCGAAATCCCGAACAAGTACTGGAACGGTGCGGCAAACATCACGTTCACCGCGACCGACCCGGAAGGCGCGAAGGTTTCGAAGACCGCCCGCTTCGAGGTGCGCTCCATAAACGACTCTCCGAAGATTTCGGACAAGGCCCCGCAGGGCGAAACCATCCGCGAGGGTGGCCGCTTCAAGACCATCGACCTTTCTAACCTTGCTCATGACCCGGACCACGCCGCATCCAAGCTCAAGTGGACTGTTTCCGGCAACAAGCAGCTGAAGGTCGACATGCGTAAGGATAACACGGTAATCGTTTCCGTGCCCGATCCGCAGTGGTCCGGCCGCGAAATGCTCACCTTCACGGTGACCGACCCGGAAGGTGCATCTGCCAACCACAAGATGACCTTCGAGGTGACCCGCGTGAACGACCCGCCGACGCTCGCGAAGAAGATTCCTGATCAGAAGATCAAGGAAAAGGAACAGTTCAAGCAGATCAAGCTCGACGAATACGTGAAGGACCCGGATAACAAGCCGAACGAACTCGTGTGGAAGGTTTCGGGCAACAAGCAGCTCAAGGCTGAAATTTCCCCGAGCCGCATCCTTACCGTCTCTGCTCCGGATAAGTACTTCTGGTGCGCTCCCGAGACGATGGTGCTTATTGTGAAGGACCCGGACGGCGCAGAAACGTCGCAGACGGTGACCTTCGAGATTACCTCCGTGAACGACTCTCCCGAAATGAAGGACATTCCGGACCAGAAAATCAAGGAGAAAGGCCAGTTCAAGGATATCGACCTGAACAAGTTCGTGCGTGACCCGGACCACAAGCCCGAACAGCTCACGTGGACTGCTACTGTTGCCAAGGCCGCTGCGGCTCCTGCTCCCAAGAAAGAGGAGAAGAAGTCCAAGAAGCCTGCAAAGAAGGGCAAGAAGGGCGGCAAGGATGAGAAGGAAGAAGAAGCGGCTCCGGCTCCGGTCCCTGCTGACGACTTCCAGGTCGAAATCGACAACAGGAACATTGCCCATATCAAGATTGCCGACAAGTACTGGCATGGTGAACGCAATGTCACCTTCACGGTCACTGACCCGGAAGGCGCGAAGGCCTCGAAGACTGCGAATTTCCTCGTGGAGTCCGTGAACGACGCCCCGGTGATCAAGCCGATTCCTATCCAGTCTATCCAGGAAAAGGAACACTTCAAGCCGATTGAGCTTTCCCAGTTCGTTTCCGATCCGGACCACCCGTTCGCAGCGCTCAAGTTCGAAATCGGCTCCACGCGTGCCCTGAAGGCCTCCGTGAACAGCAAGAAGGAACTTGTAGTCACGACTCCGGACAAGTTCTGGAGCGGTACCGAGAAGGTTAAGGTCGATGTGATTGACCCGGAAGGCGCGAAGGCATCCGTGCAGATTACCTTCGAGGTGACTCCGGTGAACGACCCGCCGACCATTAAGCGTATTGCCGGTCAGAAGATCAAGGAAAAGGAACGCTTCGAGCCTGTCGACCTCTCCAAGGCTGCCGAGGACCCGGATAACAAGCCGTCTGAACTCAAGTGGTCTGTTTCTGGCAACAAGCAGTTGAAGGTTGATATCAAGGGCAGCCGCGCGATGGTTGTGACCCCGAATCCGAACTGGTTCGGCAAGGAAACCATCACGTTCACTGTGAAGGATCCTTCCGGTGCTACGGCATCTTCGAACGCGACCTTCGAGGTGACCCCGGTGAATGACCCGCCGACGCTCAAACCGGTGCAGCCGTTCGTCATCGAAGAAAAGAGGCAGTTCCAGCCGTTCGACTTCAGTAAGGTGGTGAACGACCCGGATAACAAACTTGAGGAACTCAAGTGGACGCTCGACAACGACAAGCCGGGTGCAAAGGATGCCCCTGCCAAGAAGGGCAAGAAGCACAAGCATGCCGAACCTGAAGAGGCTCCTGTGAAGCATGAGCTCATCTTCAACATTAGCGACAAGGGCGTGCTGACCTGCGAAACTCCGAACAAGTTCTGGAACGGAACCGAAACCGTGACCGTGAACGTATTTGATCCGTCGGGCGAAAAGGCTTCCGTCAATGTTAAGTTTACGGTGAAGCCGGTTAACGATCCGCCGGTCGTGAAGGAAATTCCGGGCCAGGAAACGCTCGAAGGCAAGTCCTTCAAGCCGATTAAACTCGACCAGTATGTATCCGACCCCGATCACAAGGCTCACGAAATCAAGTGGAAGGTGACGGGAGCCAAGTTCCTCGATGTGATGATTTCCGGTGGCCGCGAGGCTGTCGTGAAGCCCAAGAAGCAGGATTGGTTTGGCGAAGAAACGCTTGTGTTCATGGCCCAGGATCCGGCCGGTGGCATGGACAAGACTGTCGTGAAGTTCGTGGTGAAGCATGTGAATGCAGTCCCCGTGATGCGCGACATTCCTGACTACACCATCAAGGAAGATGACCATGGCGGCGTAATCGCTGTCATCAAGCTTGACCAGTATGCTCGCGACAAGGACCACAGGAACGAAGAGCTCAAGTGGAGTTGGAGCGGCAACAAGTTCCTCGACGTGAAGCACGACAAGTACAAGAGGACGATTACGGTAGCCCAGCCGCATGAGAACTGGAACGGCAAGCCGGAACGCATCACCTTCACGGTGTCTGACCCGGATGGCGCGAAGGCTTCGAAGACGGCTACGTTCACGGTGACGGCCGTCAACGACCCGCCGGTGGCAAAGAGCCAGACCTACATGGTCCAGGAAGGCGAGACCCTCAAGGTTCCTGCTTCCGAAGGCCTCTTCGCAGGCGTCTCCGATGCCGATGGCGAAAAGCCCGTGTCTGCCCAGCTGGTGCAGCGTCCGCGTAACGGCAAGATCGACTTGAACGAACGCGACGGTAGCTTCACCTACACGCCGAACCGCGGATTCTCTGGCCTCGATGAATTCACCTTCAAGGTGAAGGATCCGGGTGGGGTCTACTCCAAGGTCGAAACTGCCGAAGTCAATGTCACCTTCAAGATGAAGGACCTGCGTGGCAATGCTCCGAAGCCGGCTCCGAAGGTCGAAGAGCCGAAGGAAGAGGAAAAGCCCGCCAAGGAAGACAAGAAGGGCAAGAAGAAAAAGAAGAAAAGATAGCCCTAGGCAGTAATGCAAAGTTTCAGAGCCCGCGCACTGCGCGGGCTTTTCTGTGTTTAGCGATTGCCTTGAATGAGGACGTGGGAGGTGAAATTTAGTTTTGGGAGGCTGGGGGCGGTTGTTTCACTTCGCTCAATAAACGAGAAGTCCTCTCTTTCGAGAGGACTTCTTCGCGGGATAGACGAGGCTTGAACTCGCAACCTCCGGCGTGACAGGCCGGTGCTCTAACCAAAATTGAGCTACCACCCCAGAGTGGTTTTGACCGATAAATCAGTCAACGAGCCAAATATATAAATGATATTGCACCTTGTCAAGTGAAAAGGGCGCTTTTTCTTCTTTTTTTTTCAAAAAAAATCCCCGCCTGCTGCGGGGATACTCTTCTGGATGCCTGGGCAGTCCGTTTGGATGCTCGGGGCTATTTCTGGCCGGGGTACTTGACGCGGGTGTGGAATGTGCCGTCAAGGCTGTGCATGAACGCCTTCTCGAGCTTGAAGAGCTCCTTGATGGAGAGGTCGCATTCGCTGAACTGCCCTTCGTCGAATCTGCCGTGGATGGTCGAATGGATCATCGATTCAAGAATTTCGGGGTTCTGGTCCGTCATGGAGCGGCTTGTTGCTTCGATGATGTCGGCAAGCATGAGAATGGCCGTTTCCTTGCTCTGGGGCTTGGGACCCTTGTAGTGGAAAACGGACTCGTCGACGGTCTTTCCCTCTTCCTTGGCGGCTTCGACGGCCTTATGGTAGAAGTACTGGATGAGTGTCGTCCCGTGGTGCTCGGTGATGCCTGCGGCGACCAGGTCGGGAATCTTGTAGTCCTTGGCCAGCACCGCACCCTGTTCCACGTGGCTTACAATAATTTTTGCGGACTGGTCGGGCTCGATGTTATTGTGTGGGTTCACGCCCTGTTTCTGGTTCTCGGTGAAGTATTCGGGGCGCATGGTTTTGCCGATATCGTGGTAGAGCGCCATGACACGTACCAGGAGCGAATTCGCACCGATGCTGTCTGCGACTTTTTCGGCGAGGTTCGAAACCTGGATGCTGTGGTGGAACGTGCCTGGGGCGAGCTCCGAGATACGCTTGAGTGCCGGACGGTTGAAGTCGGACATCTCCATGAGTGTGAGCACGGTCGTGATGCCGAAGATGCGTTCGATAAGGTGGATGAACAGCACGGAGGCGATGGCGGAACAGATGATGATGTTCACGCTGCCTGCGATGAGCGTCTGGTAGAAGGGAATGCCGCCCATGCGGTTCCTGAGCAGGAACATGATGCAGATGGCGCCTGCGAGCGCGACGATTCCTGCAATGATGGACCATACGAACTGGATACGGTAGCGGATGCGGGCGAGCGGCTGGGTGAGGATGGAAAGGACTCCGAACACGGTAATCGTTGCGGCGAGGTCATAGCCGTTGAGGATGCCGAAGAACATGGCCGAGAACGCGGAGAAGGCAATCCCTACGCGCTGCTCGTAGAGGACCATCGCGATGACAGGGGCGACTGCGAAGGGGTATACCCACATGAAGTCGATGCCTTCGGGAATGACGACCATTTCCAGCTTGCTGAGACTGCCGGAGAAGTTGTGCACAATCCAGTAGGCGACGAGCTGAAGCGCCAGGATGACCATGAGACTCCACAGCTGTCTCGGCGTCTTGAGGGATTTTGTCGCGGATGAGAACGCGAAAAACGCGAACAATACGGAAATGATGACGAAGAATACGAGCGCCTGGCCATAGGGAGCCGTGAGGGTGCGCGCGTTCTCTTCTTTCTGCTGGGCCTGCTGGAACGCTTCGAGCTTTTCGAGGATTTCCTTGGTGACGGGGGTGCCCTGCGAGACGATTTCCACGCCGCGCGGGACCATGCCCTTGATGAGGGTGACCTTGTTCCTCGCTTCTTGCTTGCGCGCCTGGGTCTCCTTTTCGAGGTAGAACACGTTGGGAAGCGTAAATACGTACAGGACTTCGTAGAATGCGCTCTGGAGCGCTTGCTCGGTAGGGAAGGCACGCTGTAGCTGGTTGAACGCTTCTTCGATGCTTCGTTGCAGCGGCTGGATTTCGCTGATTTCGACGGTGCTTTCGTCGCTATCCTTGATGAGCGAAACGGTCGGCTTGTTGTAGATGATATACTTTGTATTCTGGAGGTTGTAGTTGTTGTTGAAAAGCTGGACTTCGGTTTCGGTTTTCGCTATGAGCGTGTTCGATACGCCCTTTTCGAGCATGCGGTTGAATGTGGCGAACAGGGAGTCGCGGGCCTTGGCGTTCTGGCTCAGCGGACGGATGGCGGTAATGGAGACTCTCTGCTTGAGCGTTTCGTAGATGCGGCTTGCCTGTTGCACCTTCTTTTGTATGGAATCGTTGCTTTCGTTATTGGCTCCGCTAGCGCTGATTTGTGACTGGAGGTAGCCGTACTGGGCGAGCTTGTGCAGATATTGCTTGAGGTCCTCGCTGATGCGGTTTGTCTCGTCGGTGTTGTACCCGAAGATGGCATTCACCTTTTCTTCGGCGCGCTGGCGTTCGGTCTCGATTTCCTGTTGGGACTTGGGAATGTCAAAATTGAGCGTTGCGACGATGGTGCGGGTGCTCAGCTGCCCGAGGTGCGGGTGTTCGGCTTGTAGCGCGATGTTCTTGTCGGGAAAAAGGAGGATGGCAAGTGCCGTTATCAGCAACCAACCGATAGCGAGATGGATTCTCTTCTGCTTCTTCTTCATTTTCTCTTTTCCTTTGAATCTCTTTGTTCGTAGGCGAGCAGGATGTCTTTTACCAGGTGGTGGCGCAGGACGTCTGTTGCTTCAAATTCGATTCGTGCGATGCCGCGGATTCCGGAAAGGATCCTCATGGCGTGCTCGAGTCCCGATTCCTGGGCGGCGGGAAGGTCGACCTGGGATGTGTCCCCGCAGATGATGGCCTTGCTGTTGGGGCCGATACGCGTGAGGAACATCTTCATCTGGGCCGTGGTCGTGTTTTGGGCCTCGTCGAGGATGATGAATGCCCGCTTGAGCGTTCGGCCTCGCATGTAGGCGAGGGGGGCGACTTCGATGGCGCCGGTTTCCTCGTAGCGGCGGAGTTTCTCGGTCGGGAGCAGCTCGGCGAGGCTGTCGTGGATGGGGCGCAGGTAGGGGGCGATCTTTTCCTTGAGGTCGCCGGGCAAAAAACCGAGTGATTCTCCGGCTTCGACGGCCGGTCGCACGAGGCATATCCTTTCGGCTTCGTGGTTTTCGAGGCTTGCAACCGCAAGCGCGACCGCGAGGAAGGTCTTGCCGGTGCCCGCCGGACCCTTCGCGAAAACGATGTCGTTCTCGCCGACCGCGCGTATCAGCTCGGCCTGCGCGCGCGTTTTCGCGGCGACCGGGACCCCGAACCTGTTCCGGAGGACGGGCGCGGGCGAGAATTCGCCAAGAGGGGGAACGGCGGGCGAGGGGGCACCTAGAAGGCGCGAAACGTCGCTTGCCGAAAGCGGGTTCCCGTTCCTTGCCGCTATCTTGAGCTGGTCGAGCACGGCGAGGAGGCCTGCTGTGTCAGCCCCTTCCTTTTCGCGGATGGTGAGACCGTGCATGCGCGTGAGTATCTCAACACAAAAACGGCTCTCCAGCAACCGGAAAACCGTTTCGTTCTCACCCGAAATCATGCGTTTCAGGTTATCTGAGATGGAATAATGTTCCAAATGGCCTACTCGGCGTCGGGACGTTCCACCGGAATGCCCAACTTGTTCTTGGCATCGAAGATTTCCTTGCGGAGCTTATGGTTCTCTTCGTTGGCGGCCATGGCTTCGTCTTCGGTCTTCTTCAGCTTGTTTTCGTCAATAACTTCCTTGGGCTTGGAAGGCTTGCTGCTGCTTCCGCCTTCGACAGATGCGGCTTCATCGCCGTCATCGCCGCTGTAGCCTTCGCTACCGCCACCGGAGGAGCCGGCACATGCGGTCAAGAGTGCGAACGAAAGGGATGCAAGGATAACTTTCCATTTTTTTGTAAGTGACATTTGTTCAGGCTCCATTCTAGTCTGTGATGCCTAAAATCTATAATAATTTGAAACGGAAAGAGCGCTAAAATGGTAAATTTATGGCGAAATTTTACTTTTCCTGAGGAAAAAATGGCAACAAAGGCTTTTTCTCGACCCTATTCGCAGGTTTTTATCGATTCCCCGCGCTACAATTCCAAAAATTTGTACAAAAAACGCCGTAGGGCCATGTTGAAGGCTCTCGACTCGTTCTGCGTCTTTGCCGGAATACCGGCCGATCCGGGCTCGGAGGAGGCCTATGTGCAGACTTGGAACAAGTTTGTGCAGGAACCGGCGTTTCTTTACCTCACGGGCATCAACCAGGCGGGTTGCTACCTGCTTCTGGACCCTGCAACGGACGAGGAAATTCTGTTTGTGCCCCCGAAGGACCCGTTCAGGGAGTTCTGGAACGGAAGGCGTCTCGGTTTCCTGAAAGGCGATAGCGGGGTCCGGAAGGTGACGGGGATTGCCGACGTGCGTCCCGAATCCGAACTCTGGGACGAGATTGCGATGCGGGCGACGAGGCTCCCGAAGGGTGGGCATGCCTATGCGTATTTCTTCGAAAAGTTCCGCGACGACCACAATGACCGATTCCGCAAGTCGATGCTCAAGGCCTTGCGCGGCATGGATGTTGTGCTCCGGAGTGCGGCTCCGCTGCACTGGAAACTGCGTCTGCCGCTGGAACCGGAACGCATTGTGGATGCCGAGGCGGCCCAGAAGGTGACGGACGGGGCGTTTCGCGAAGTGCTTTCGCGTTTTGGCGAGCTCCGTACCGAACGCGACCTCTCGCTCATGCTCGACTACGAGATGCAGCGCCACAGCGACGGCGACCTTGCGTTCCCGACAATCTGCGCTTGCGGGGAGAACGCCTGCTGCCTGCATTATGTGAAAAACGACGAGCCCCTGCGTGCAGGCGAGATGGTCCTCCTGGACTTCGGCGTGCGAATCGGGTCGCTCCACAGCGATATTTCGCGCACCTTGCCTGTCAACGGGCGCTTCAATCCGTTGCAGAAGCTGCTTTACCGGATAGTGCTCGATGCGGCGAAGGAATACCAGAAGTTCGTGCGCCCGGGCGTGTCGCTGAGGGAAATCGGGAATGTCCCCTGGGATTTTATCATGCAGGAACTCGAAACGCGGCTGGTGCGCGGCGCGAAGGGCTCGTATAAACTATTGTACGACAGGCGGCCGCACGGGGTGAGCCACTTTATCGGGGAACAGATTCACGAGGGCGACCCCGGTTCCCGTTCGCTCGATGTCACCCTTGAACCCGGAATGCTTATCTCTTGCGAGCCGGGACTCTATGGCGAATTTTCGGGCGTTTTCCGCGGCAAGCGCATTTTTGCAAAAATCGGCATCCGCATCGAGGATGACCTGCTGATAACCAAGGGCGGATTCCGCAATATTTCGGAAAATATCCCGAAAGAGCCCGATGAAATCGAACGATTGATGCCTAGCCGTTGAGGCAAAACGTGCTATTTTCTAAATTTACACCCGAATTGTAATCCTGCGGGGAAAAGCCCCCGCAGGTCAAATTAAGGGTTTTTCATGTGGAAAGTTAAAGGTTCTGTCCGCTATTTCTTATCGATTCTCGCGACAGTGTTTGTTCAGATGGGCGTGTTTATCTATGCCCAAAAGATTCTCTCGGGCTCGTTTACGAGCGCAACCACCGGCCAGACCTGGCAGACGTTCATGCTCCAGATTTTCTTCATCGCGCCTTACGTGCTGATGATTTGGCCCGCCGGTTTCTTCTCGAACCGATTCTCGAAGAACAAGGTGCTCGCGTGGTCCTCCCTGTTCATGACGCTATTTGTTATCGCCCAGGCGGTCCTTGTCACCTGTAACTGCCCGCGAGTGGCTTTCTGGCTTTCTATCGGCCTGTCTTCGGGTTTTGCGGTCCATAGCGCGGCAAAGTACGCGATTATCCGTGAAATGTTCGGTGTCCACCACTTGAGCTACGCGAACGCTTTCCTGCAGATTTTCTCCCTGATAGGCATAATCGCCTCGAGCTGGCTTGCCATCGTTGGCGTGAACCTTATCGACCTTCAGGCGCTTGTGCGCTACGAGGCTGTCGGGGTCATTATTTCGAAGTCTGTCGTGATTCCCTGGATTCTCGTTACGGTGAGCGTGCTCGGTACGGTCGCTAGTTTCCTTATCCCGAAGGTCAAGTACAACGACAAGAACATCAAGTTCTCCGTAGCCCGCCGCCGCCTGAGCTTTGGCTGGCGTCATCGCACGCTTCGTGCCTCCATCATTGCGCTTTCGATGTTCTGGGCTCTTGCCCAGGTGTTCCTGCTTGTGTTCCAGGATGTTTCGGGTTCGCAGACAGTCAACACCATGCAGAACTACCTCGCGTTTGCCGTCGTGGGCCTCGTGGTGGGGTCTATCATTGCGGCACATAACTCGAAGGATTTTATCGAGACGGGCTTTGTGCCGCTCGGCATGATCGGTGCATCGCTCTGCATGTTCCTTATCCCGTTCTTCGTGCATCCGGTGGCGCTCTCTATCCTCTACACGGCAATCGGTATCTTCGGTGGCATGTTCCTCGTTCCGGTGAATGCGCTCTTGCAGTACAACACCCGTCCCAATAATTCGGGCTGGGTCATTGCGCTCGCGAACATGATACAGGCCCTTGTGCTCGTGGTGTTCCTGTTCATCTATTCCTCGCTGGTCCGCTACACGTCTCTTGAACCGCCGTATTACTTTATCGGCCTCGCGCTCATTTCGGTGGGCGTGTTCTACTGGTCCATTCTGAACCTTCCGCAGGCGCTTGTCCGCTCGCTGTTGCGCCTGGTGTTTAGCCGTTACAAGATTCGCGTGCTCAACGTGGGCAATATCCCGAACGACGGTCCGGTGCTCCTGGTCGGTAACCACCACAGCTTTATTGACTGGGCTATGGTGCAGATGGCCTGCCCGCGCCCGCTGTGCATCGCTAGCAACAAGGACCATTTCGAGAAGTGGTACCTGCGCTCCATGCTCAAGCGCTTGGGGAGCATCCGTATCGATAACCGCCATCCCGAAGACGCCATGAAGAAGATTCACGAGAAGCTCATGGCGGGCCACGCGGTGGTGATTTTCCCGACGGGCGAGGTGGCCCGTTCCCCGCACGTTGAACCGTTCAGCATCGACTATTCGAAGGCGGTAGAGGGCACCGACGCTCAGGTCGTGCCGTTCTACATCCAGGGCCTGTGGGGCTCCAACTACAGTTATAGCGGTTCCGACATGTACGGCGCTTCTGCGGAACGTACCGTGACCGTCGCATTTGGCGAGTCCATTCCCGCAACTACACCGGCAAACGAGGTCCGCACCATCATCCGCAACATTTCCATAAGCGCCTGGAACTATGCGGTCTCGTTCGTGAAGCCTATCGGCGACAGCTGGATTCGCACCTACAAGAAGTACGTGAAGCACGGCCCTGCCATATACAATCCCGATGGCGGGCACTTCTCCGGCTTCAAGCTGATGGGCGCGGTTATCGCATTCAGCAGGCACCTGAAGAAGATTCTTGGCCCCGACGAGAAGAACGTGGGCATCATGTTGCCGCCTTCTCCGGCAGGCGTCATCGTGAACCTCGCTCTCTGGCTTTTGGGCAAGACGAACGTGAACCTGAACTACACCTCCTCTGTGGACAACGTAAAGTTCTGCGCCGCCCGCGCCGACGTGAAGACGGTGATTACGAGCAGGCAGTTCGTGGAAAAGCTCAAGATGCGCGGGAACGACTACTCGCAGATTGCAAGCGACAAACTCCGCATTTTCTATGCGGAAGACTTCATGAAGGTTATCCCGAAGGCGAAGATTGCGTTCTACCTGGTCTTCTGCATTATTGCACCGTGCTGGCTTATCAAGTTCTGCTTCCGCAAGCGCGTGAAGCTCGACGATATCGCGGCCATCATGTTCAGTTCGGGTTCTGAGGGAACCCCGAAGGGCGTGATGCTGAGCCACAGGAACCTCATGGGCAACATCCAGCAGCTCGCCTGTATTTTCAACGTGACACGCGCTGACGTGATGCTTTCGGAACTCCCGCTGTTCCATAGCTTTGGCCTTACCGTGACTACGCTGTTGAACCTCACGGAAGGCTGCCCGATTGTAACCGTGGCCGACCCGACCGACGTGAAGACGATGGCGCGAGTTTGTGCGGAATTCCGCGTGACTGCGTTCGTGGCGACCCCGACGTTCTTGCGTGCATTTACGATTAGCCGCTACGTGCACCCGATGGCACTCAAGTACGTGCGCCTGATTATCGCCGGTGCCGAAGCCCTGCGCCCCGAACTTGCTACTGCGTTCCGCCTCAAGTTCGGTAAGGAAATCTACGAGGGCTACGGCTGTACCGAGACCGCCCCGGTGGCAAGTATCAATACCGAGAACAACCTGCACAGCGACTACATGACCATGCAGGTGAACAACAAGCCGGGCACGGTGGGCATGGCGCTCCCGGGCTCGCAGTTCCTGATTGTGGACCCCGATACGAACGAACCCCTGCCTACGGGCGAGGCGGGTATGATCCTTATCGGTGGCTGCCAGGTGATGGTGGGCTACCTCAAGGACGAGGAACGCACCAAGAGCGTGATTACGATGATTAACGGCAAGCGCTACTACCGTACGGGTGACAAGGGCTACCTCGACGAGGACGGCTTCCTCACGATTGTGGACCGCTACAGCCGATTTGCCAAGCTCGGTGGCGAGATGGTGAGCCTCGGTGCAGTGGAAAAGAAGATCCAGGATACGCCGGTGCTCGAGGGCTGCGACTACGTGGTGACCTCCATTCCCGATTCCGCGAAGGGTGAGAAGATTGTACTCCTTTACCAGGGTGATAAGGACCCGAAGGACGTGCTTTCGGAACTGCGCGCAAGCGGATTCCCCCCGATTATGCTGCCTGCGGTGGCGTATGCGGTGGAGAAGGTCCCGAAGCTCGGTACCGGAAAGGCTGACTTTACCACAGCTAAGAAACTCGCGAAAGAACTGGCGGGAAAATAATTGATGATTGATAGTTGATGATTGATGATTAATTGTTGATGGTTGACAGTTGATGATTGATAATGCGAAAAATACGGGTTTGACTCCGGTACGGACGGCGCGGCTGATTGCCTGCGTGATAGCGCTTGTGGGCATGGTGTTCCTGTTTATTGAACGCGCCCTCTCGGCAGTACTCGTGATGGCTACCGACGGTGTAAAGCTCGGGCTTGCCCGCTACAACAACTTCACCGGGCGTTTCGCCTCGCAGAACTTTGCCGAGGACAAACAGCTTCTTTCGCTCCTTAAGGAGGTTCAGGGCTTGCTTCCGTCTGCCGAAAGCGCCCTGGCCGTATTCATGGTGATAGCGATTGTCCTGCTCGTGATTGCGGTGCTGGGGCTTGCGTTGCCGAAACAGTTCGTGCATGTCCTTGTGGCGCTCAGGCTGCTCAAGTGGGAAACGGGCGAGGCCGCCCCGGAAGAGTCGGGCGAATCCCTGCGCGAAGTCATTGCGAAGGTGGGGAATGTCCCGCTCAAGAAGATTGCCCTGCCGGTTGCTGTCGTGGTGGCGGTTGTGGTTGCCTTTTTTGCAGTGCGTAGCTGCCACGAGACGGTGAAGGCCGCGTCGGTTTCCGATTCCATCGCGGAAATGCAGCAGAAGGCCGTCGAGTACATGGAAGCCCAGAAGGCGTTTTACGCGAAGAGCAAGGCGGTTGGCAATGCGGCGGCCCTGCAGATTCCCGACTCGCTATCGACAAGCGCATTTGACTACAAGGTAACGGGCGGCCGCTTTACTGCGGTTTCGAAGGTACTGTTGGAAAATTGCCCCGCGGGGAGCAAGTGGAGCGTGAGCGCCTCTACGAAGGGGTTCTTCGAGAAGGAGCTCGTGCTGTACCGCAGCGCCCCGAAGGACAGCGCCTGCGCGAAGCTCACCCCCGACTTCAAGAAACTGGGGCGCAACCAGTAGTTTCTGCACGGATTTTACACGCTTTTGGGCCCGGAATATTCCGGAGCCCTTCTTTTTTTGCGCAAAAAAGGATAAATTCACTAGTAGCCGATGCGGGTGTGTCGGAATTTTTGTGCGGTATTAATTGGAGTACGCAATGAAATTGAACAGGATGTTGGTTGGGTTTGCCGTGGCGGGGTTGGTTTCGAACGCCGCGGCCATTGAGTGGGTAAACCAGTGCGCAAGCAACGGCTTTACGCTGATTGCTGAATCGGAGCATTTCGAGGTCTGCAAGAAGCCCAAGACGGATGACGGGCAGGCAAACAACGTGTCTATCCCTACGGCGGATGCGCAGGGCGTGCTTCAGTCGCTCGAGAAGGTGTTCTCGTTCTACATCGATTCGCTCGGATGGATGCTCCCGTTCCCGAGTAGCCCCGATAGGAAGCTCAAGAGCAACATCTACGTGTTCGACAACTCCGTGATGGCGGCGCTCTACGGCGGGCAGGACTACGTGAAGGGCCTGAACGGCGAATACGGGCCCGGTATGTGGATTGGCGTGGGCTCCCTCAAGGATTATTGGGGAACCTCGCACGAGTTTGCGCACGGCCTGCAGGGAGTGGCGGGCTGGATGGGCAATAACAGCCATTCGGGCTGGTTTGCGGAATGCCACGCAAACTGGATGGCGCACCAGTACAACCCGAACGACGCCCACTGCGCGGAATACCTTATCAACTACCCGTTCCTCTACTACGGCTCTACGCGTGACCGTTACTGCAACTGGCAGTTCTTCGAACACCTTAAGGAGGAATTCGGCGGCGGCAACAAGGGCGCGCACGAGGTGAACCGTATATGGATGGAATCCATCCGCGATGGGGAAGCCGGCCGCATGGAACAGACTCCGTTTACGGCCATGATGAAGGTTTACGGCTGGTCGCTCGATAGTTTGAACCAGCAGTTTGGCAAGTTCGCGATGAAGAACGCGACGCTCGAATATACGCCCGCGAAAAAGGCGTTGTACAAGAAGTCTTGGGGCGATTACGAATTTGCGACGAGGCGCGAGGCTTCGGGCTGGGGCGACAATTACCGCAGGCACCCGCGCGTGACCATGCTGAACAAGATGGAATGTACGGCGGGCGAGGCGTGCGCGGACCGTTACATTTCTCCCTCCTACTGGGCACCGCAGCGTTGGGGCTACAACCTGGTGCGCATCTACCCCGAAAAGGCGGGGAAGGTCACGGTCAAGTTCCGCGGAATCGTGCAGGACAAGCCGACCGTGAACGGTTACACCTGTTTTGGCGACAATACGGATTACTACATGGGCAAGACGTACAGGTGGTGCAACTACGCGCCGGATGCGTTGCCGAACCCGGCTTCGGGATGGACTGTCGGCCTTGTGGCGGAAGGCAGCGATGGAACGCCGCGCTATAGCGAGATGAAGCATGGCACGGGATTCAACCTGGAAATCGAAACGAAGGCAAATGACAAGGCCTTGTGGCTGGCCGTGACGGCAACGCCGACCGAGATGCAGACGATTCTCTGGGACCAGTTCTACTACAGCATTTACCGCTACCCGTACATGATCGAAGTAGAAAACGGCGCTCCCGAAGGCTACAACAAGGATTTCTGGAAGCCCGCGAATGCGAGCGGCTACAAGCAGCATAGCAACGGCGGAGGCCTCGTGAGCAGCAAGGCGAAGGTAGATGCGAGCGTGTACGTGGGCCCCGATGCGGTCGTGAACGGCGGTACGATTTCGGGAAACGCGCGAATCGAGGATTTCGCGGTCATTAATGGCGGGACCATCAGCGGAAACGCCATTGTCCGCGGGCGTGCGCTCGTAACCGCGGGTACAATCTCCGACGATGCCGTGCTCGAAGAAGACGCATGGCTCGTGAGCGGTGCCATCAGCGGGCACGCGAAGGTGGGTGCGATTTCGATTATCGTGAACACCACCGTGACAGACTACGCGCAGGTCTATGGCGTGATGTGGGCGGTAAACGGCAAGAAGCTTTCCGGCACGGCGCAGCTGCGAGGCGACCTCGAGAACAACTTCACGAAGGAACTTACGAAGGGCGTGTTCTACGGCATGGTCGACGACGGCATGCTGAACAATGCGAACTACGGCGCGAACCTCACGACGCCCCCGACCGACGCGACCGCAAGTATCGAGAATGCGCAGTGGTACACCGTAGCCGACGATTCTACGTCGGTAGGCCCCGGGGACGATTCGACGACGGTTAACCCGGTTCTTACGGGCAAGCGTGCTGTGGATTCGCAGAAACCGCGACTCTACTTTGACTCGAAGGAACAGTCCCTGTTTGTCCGCGTCAAGAAAAACGGACGCGAGTACCGCTACCGCGTGACGGGCCGCAAGAATTAAGGAACTCCTTGAATATGAAAAGTCCCGGACTTTGGATCCGGGGCCTTTTCAATTCTGAAAGATTCCCGCTCGGAGGCGGGGATGACAAATTAGGGATTAACCCTGAACCTGCGGAAGCTGGGCGAGGCTCTTGGCGATATCTTCATCCGTCGGGATGTAGTCGCTCATTTCACCGTCGTTGAACTTCTGGTAGGCGACCATGTCGAAGTAACCCGTGCCGGTGAGGCCGAACACGATGTTCTTCGCCTGGCCAGATTCCTTGCACTTGAGGGCTTCGTCGATCGTTGCGCGGATGGCGTGGCTGGATTCCGGAGCCGGGAGGATGCCTTCGGTCTGGGCGAAGAGCTTGGCGGCCTCGAACACCTTGGTCTGTTCCACGGAGGCAGCGCGGATAAGCTTCTGGTCGTAGAGTTCAGAGAGGATGGTGCTCATGCCGTGGTAGCGGAGGCCACCGGCGTGGTTTGCGGACGGAATGAAGCTGGAGCCCAGCGTGTACATCTTGGCGAGCGGGCAGACCTTGCCGGTATCGCAGAAGTCGTAGGCGTACTTACCGCGAGTGAGGCTCGGGCAGCTTGCCGGTTCGATGGCGAGAATGTCGTAGTCGGCTTCGCCACGGAGCTTTTCGCCGACGAACGGGCTGATAAGGCCACCGAGGTTGGAACCACCGCCGGCGCAACCGATGATGAGGTCGGCCTTCACGCCGAGCTTGTCGAGAGCGGCCTTCGTTTCGAGACCGATGACGGACTGGTGGAGGAGCACCTGGTTCAGCACGGAACCGAGAACGTAGCGGTAACCCGGCTGCTTCACGGCGGCTTCCACGGCTTCGGAAATAGCGCAGCCAAGGCTACCCGTGGTGCCCGGGAATTCGGCGTTGATCTTCTTGCCGATGTCGGTCGTCATGGAAGGCGACGGGGTGACGCTAGCACCGTAGGTGCGCATGACTTCGCGGCGGAACGGCTTCTGTTCGTAGGAGACCTTCACCATGTAGACCTGGCAGTCCAGTCCGAAGAAAGCGGTGGACATCGAAAGGGCGGTGCCCCACTGGCCAGCACCCGTTTCGGTGGTCACGCCCTTGAGGCCCTGCTTCT
>NZ_DFLC01000028.1:28801-44771 GCF_002374005.1 Fibrobacter sp. UBA3629
TGAGGCCCTGCTTCTTGGCGTAGTATGCCTGCGCGATGGCGGAGTTCAGCTTGTGGGAGCCCGAGGTGTTGTTGCCTTCGAACTTGTAGTAGATGTGCGCCGGAGTGCCGAGCGCCTGTTCCAGGAAGTAGGCGCGGACGAGCGGGGAGGGGCGGTACATCTTGTAGAAAGTGAGAATATCTTCGGGAATTTCGAAGTAGGCGGTATCGTTGTCGAGTTCCTGCTTGATGAGTTCGTCGCAGAATACGGGCTGCAGGTCTTCGAAGGTCACCGGCTTGCCGGTACCGGGGTTTAGGAGCGGTGCGGGCTTCTTCTTCATGTCGGCACGCACGTTGTACCATGCCTTCGGGAGTTCGTTTTCGTCGAGGTAAGTCTTGACCGGGCCGTCGAGCTTGAGCGAGTTTCTCATTTTAGATTCCTTTCTTTTTTGTAGTTTGCGTCAGTTTCAGGTTCTTGTGGGGCATCCAAAAGTTTCTTGCAAAAAAATTGGCTCCCATTGAAGGAGCCTGCATCTTTTGAATACCGTAGCAAAAATACCGGACTCCTAATTATAGGGCCTGCCACCACCAGAAGTTGATGCTTGCTACGAATTTCATGTACGCAAATATACCTTAATGACACTAAGGATGGCAAGGGATTCTTCGAAATTTTTTTGAAATACACGTGTTTTTTGTAAAAATACAGTTGCCTTTTCCCCTAAAAGACATTATTTTTCAAGATACGAAAAGAGGTTTCTATGCGCGTTTTTGTTACGGGTGGTACCGGTTTTATCGGACATTATGTTGTCAAGGCCCTTCTTGAGAAGGGACATGAAGTCGTTATTGCAACAAGGCATCCCAACAAGGTTCCTTCGCTGCGCAGCCATTCCGGAGTGAGTTTTGTCGAGGCTTCCCTTACGGATTTCGACAAGATGGGCGAAGGCCTCAAGGGGTGCGACGCCTGTATCCATATTGCGCTTGGGTGGGGCGAAACTCCGAGCACCATGCTCATGAACGACACACGCGCGACCGTCATGCTCCTGGAAATGGCCGCCAAGGCCGGCTGCAAGAAGTTCATCCAGACGAGCAGCACTGCCGCAATGGGCCGTATGCGCCCGTCCATGCGCGAAGTGACGAGCAATTTGCCGATGGACCTTTACGGTGCGACAAAGGCTGCTGGTGAGGCTTTCGTGCTCGGTTTCCGTCATGGCTATGGCACGAATTTCCCCGAAGTGACAATGCAGAGGAACATCATCCGTCCGGGCTACACTTTCGGAAATCCCGCTTTCCCTGATGGCTGTTCGCAGCCCGACCGCCGCTTCTTCGAGATGGCGCAGGCGGTAAAGGAAGACCGCGACATCCACATCGTCAAAAACGACGGTACGCAGTTCATCCATGCGAGCCAGCAGGCGCAACTCTACCTCAAGGTTCTCGAGTCGGACAAGAACGAGGAAATTTTCCTCGGACTCGGTTCCGTCTGGATCAGTTGGAGGGAAATCGCGGAGATGATGCTTTCGCTTCGTCCGGAAAGCAAGACGAAAATTGTCGAGCAGGACCTCGGCTGGGGCGACGAGCCGATGCTCTTCGACGTGCAAAAGATAAAGGACCAGTTCGGCCTTGTCTTTGACGGGCACGACTTCATGATGGACCACGTGAAGTGGACGTTTAGCCAGGTTTAGTTTTTAACTTATCCGCAGCGTGTCTTGGTTGCGTCTGTCCCGATGTAGTCGGGGTAGTCGTTGTCGAAGCATGCCGCGCAGTAGTTCTCGCCTTCGCCGGTGCATTCCTTCATGCCTTCGACACTCAGGTAGCCTAGGCTTTCGACTCCGAGCATCTTCGCGATTTCTTCGGGCGTCATTGAACTTGCGGCAAGTTCTCCCTGGCTCGGGAAATCCATGCCGAAGAAGCAGGGGTGTGCGACGGGGGGCGATGCGATGCGGATGTGGACTTCGAGAGCGCCCGCGTCACGCAGCATGCGCGAGAGGATCTTGAGGGTTGTCCCGCGTACGATGGAATCTTCCACCACGCAGACGCGCTTGTTCTTGAGCACACCCTCGATGGGGTTGAACTTGAGCTTTACCTTTTGCTCGCGAACGTTCTGCGTGGGGTCGATGAAGGTGCGGCCCACATAGTGGTTTCGCAAGAGGCCGATTTCGAATCGGATGCCGCTTGCCTGCGAATAGCCGAGGGCGGCGGTCGTTGCGCTGTCGGGCACCGAGATGACGATGTCCGCGTCGACGGGACATTCCTTTGCGAGCTGCTTGCCCATCTTGCGCCGGATTTTGTCGCAACTCTGTTCGAAAATCTTGGAATCCGGGCGGCTGAAGTAGATGTACTCGAAGATGCAGTGGGCGAGGCGGTCCTTGTGCGTGAAGCGTTCGGAATGAAGCCCGTTCTGCGTGATGGTGAGGAACTCTCCCGCCTGGATGTCGCGGATGTAGTGGGCGCCGAGCAAGTCGAAAGCGCAGGTCTCGGATGCCACGCACCACGATTTGCCCATGCGGGCGATGGAGAGTGGACGGAACCCGAATCCGTCGCGGGCGACGAACATCGTGTCCTTGCTGATAAATACGAGGCAGAAACTTCCGGTGAACTTCGCGATGGCTTTCTTGATGGCGTCGCCGAGCGTGTCGGCTTCGGTTCTGGCGATTTCGTGCAGGAGAATTTCGGAGTCGGAGGTCGTCTGGAAAATATGCCCTTCGGCTTCCATCTCGGCGCGCAGCTCGTTCGCGTTCGTGATGTTGCCGTTGTGCGCGACCGCGATTTGCCCCCACTTGCAGCTCACGAGGATCGGCTGCGCGTTTGCGAGCGTGGATGCTCCCGTGGTACTGTAGCGCACATGCCCGATGCCTGCGTATCCCTGCAGCTCGTCGACATTGTGTTCCCTCAGGAGTGTTGAAACCAGACCCATGGATTTGCGGACGCGGACCTTGTCCCCGTCGGTGACTGCGAACCCGGCGCTTTCCTGGCCGCGGTGCTGCAGTGCGTAAAGACCCATGGTGACATTGCGGACGACATTTTCGCCATTGTAAATGCCGATGACTCCGCATTCTTCGTGCAATTCTTCGAGCATAACGCCTCTTCGGAATGTTTTGCTTCCCTTACCTCGGGGTCGTAGCCCACCCATGCGGGTGCAAGCGGGGAAGCGGCCGCGGAAAAATATAGGAATCGGTCGTGGTGCGGAGCAGGTAAAAAAATGACGAAATTTTTTGCAAATTCGCCAGATTCGGCCGATTTCTTTACACTTTTTTTCTAAATGCGGAAAGTGTATTACAGAATATGTAATGTGGTTTATGCGGGAAAATGCTTCTGTCGAAATTCTACAGGCTGCAGATGAGCGCAATGAGGCCTGCGAACATTGCCACCTTCGTGAGCGACTGTGCCCGGCGGTAGTTCTTGCGGTGGGCACTGAATAGGATTACGGCGAATATCGGTGTGAGCGCAATTCCCGTGATAATCAGGAACAGCGGCGGGTAGTTGTGTCCGAACACCTTGTCCATGTAGAATACCGGGAGCGGGAGCGAAATCCAGGTGAAGAGGATGATTGCTCCGGCAAGTTTCCGTGCTGTCGCCGAGCCCGCGATAAGCGGGAACGTCATGATGCCCGCCTTCAGGTCGCCTGTTTCGTCTTCCAGGTCCTTGTAGATTTCACGCGCGGTCGTGAGCAGGAATGCGAACGGAATCGCTGGGATAATCGCCCAGATGTGTTCATGTGCGTAGTCGTTTCCTGGTAGGATGAGATTGGATAGAATGAGATAATCCATCAGGGCGTAGAGCAGGGGTGTCGTGCACAGGAACGCGACTGTCATGTTTTTCAAAAGCGGGATATGCTTGAGCCACTTGTTGTAGGCTATCAGGAGCACCCCGAGTAAAAAGAAGAAGCCGAGCGGAAGGTATTCAAACGGAGAGGAAGAGTTTGAATCGCCAAGTCCGCAGAGGAGCATCAGTACGAACAAGGCAATCCAGGTTATGCGTGCGGCCTTTACCGAAACTTTCCCGGTTACGAGCGGCCTTTCGGGGCGGTTCAACTTGTCGCTTTCCAGGTCCAGGATGTCGTTCTGGATGTTCGCAAACCCGATGGCGAATGCGAACCCGAACGCTTCCACTATAACGGTAGACCAGCCAATCCAATCAAAGTCGGAATTGCAGTCGTCGGGTAAGAAAAGCGAATTGGGAAACCCGAGCAGCATATACCCGACCACGAGCGTGATTATCGCAATCACGATGTTTTTGGGGCGGGTCATCTTGAGGAGTTCGGCAAACATCGGCTACAAATATAAAAAAAGAAAAATCCGGCTTTGAACCGGATTTTTTAGTAGCGGGGGCAGGACTTGAACGCTGCGACCTTCGGGTTATGAGCCCGACGAGCTACCAACTGCTCCACCCCGCGTCGAGGTTGGCTCCATATATAGAAATTTGAGCCTGATTTGTCAAGGGCATGAGTGCTTTTTTAGCGAAAATAAGCGAAAAAACGCATTTTTCTTGAAAGATGCTCGCCTACGCGAGCATGACGAAGTGTGCGCTACACGAACTTCTTGAGGATGTGCTTGCTCGAGACGAAGTAGTCGATTCCGCTGATGATGGTGATGGCGGTGATGATTCCCATGACTATTTTCGGGAAGATATCCCAGATGTCACCCAGGCCGGGGACGAACGCTCTCACCGGGTCGATGGCGCCGAGGAGGATCGCCACGATGCCGATTCCCTGGAGCGCGGTCTTCCATTTGCCGCTCCTGCGTGCTGGCATGATGAGGCCTTCGCTTGCGGCTAGCGTGCGGAGCGTCTCCACGCTGGATTCACGGAAGTAGATGAGCGCCACCATCCAAACGGGGGCGTATCCCGTGGCGATGAAGCACATGAATATCGTCATGTTGGAAATCTTGTCGCTGAACGGGTCGAGGTACTTGCCGAGCGTGCTCACTTCGCCCATGGCGCGGGCGAGTTTCCCGTCCAGAAAATCGGTGAGCATGAACCCTAGAACCATCGCAAGCGCAAGCACCTTGAAAACAAGGCTGTTGTTGCTGTAGTCGAGGTCGTTGTCGTAGAAGAAAACCCAGAGGAAGAACGGGGTCAGCACGATGCGGCTCATCGTGAGCTGGCTTGCAATCGAAAGGGGCTTGCGGTGTGCAGGGTCGCGGTAGTACCAATAGGCGTAGGCGACGGTGGAGGCCGCAATCAGCAGGATGGTCGCCACCATGCAAATTTGTTGGTAATCTTCGAGATTCAACAGATAAACGGCCATCGTTATGGTGGTGGCGATGCTTGCCATCTTGCTCCAACGCTTCTTGCGGGGGAGGGACTTGCCTTCGCGCAGAACTCCGAGCGAGAAGAGCGTGTGGGCGATGAGCCTTGCAAGCAGGACGGCGCAGCCGACGCCCAGGAGCTTTTCGGCATGCTCGTTCTGCATCAAATCTCGCACGAAGATGCTTGTCATCACGGCAAACGACAGGAATCCGTCGATGACATTCAGCCATAGCCTGTAGTAAGGTTTCTCGATTTCCTGGCTACGCAGCTGGTAGAGATTCACCCAGCCCATGATGAGGGCAATCGCGACAAAGGCACAGGCTGTTTTCGCCATGCCGTTCCAGATGAAAAAGATGACGCATACGAAGACCAGCGCCCTGAGGACGCTCCAGACGCGCGAACGGAGTCGAACATCGGATGGCTTTTCGTTCATTGGTTATTCTCCAAAAGTTGTCTTGCGTGTTCCCGAACTGTTTCGGAGTCGCCGCCAAGCATGCGCACCAGCTCTTCGATTCGTCCCTCGCGGTCTAGTTCCCTGACCGACGTGAAGGTTCGACCCTCGATTTCGTCCTTGCTCACTGCTAGCTGGTTCTTGGCCCGGCTTGCCACCTGGTGCAGGTGTGTGATGGTAAGGACCTGGTGGTGCTTCCCGAGGCTTCGGAGGGCATCGCCGATGGTGTTGCCGACTTCTCCGCTTATTCCGGAATCCACTTCGTCAAAAATTAGCAAAGGAACCTTGTCGAGGTCGGCCATGACGCTCTTGATTGCAAGTAAAACGCGGCTAAGTTCGCCTCCCGACACGGCCTTCTGCAGACTCTTCTCGCCTTCGCCCGGGTTCGGAGCCAGCATGAACTCGATTTTTTCGGTCCCGTTCGGGCTAAGCGGTTGGGACTCGATGTGGGTCTTGAATACGGCTTTGGGCATCCCGAGGTTCTGGATGGTGGTCTGCACGGCGGAATCGAAACGGCATGCGGCTTCGGCTCGCTTGGCGCTAAGCTCCTTGGCGAGATTCTCCAGTTCGGCGAGGATTTTCTTTTCTTCTTTCGCGAGCTCGGCGAGGTCGGAATCCAGGTTTTCGAGGCTCTCCAGTTCGCTTTTGCGCTTGGCCGTTAGATCGATGAGGCCCGCTACGTCCGTGCGGTATTTGCGCTTCAGCTTCTGGATGTTTGCAATCCTGGAGTTTGCGCGGTCGATTTCGGCGGGGGAGAGCGATTTTGCGGGAGAGAGCCTGAGCAGGTCCTTGCAAACGCTTTCGAACGGGTCGGCCACCTCGGCGAGCGAGTTCAGGTGTTCCTCGTAATGCGGAATTTTCGAGGCGAGGAATCGCATCCGGGCCTGGAGAATCTGCACCTGGTCGAGGAGCCCGTTGTCACCGCTGAGAATGCCCTGAATCTCATCGAGAATGCGCCTTTCCGCTTCTCCCTTGCTTGCTACGCTCACCTTTTCTTCGAGTTCTTCCTCTTCGCCTTCGCGCAGTGCCGCTTTCGAAAGCTCGTCAAACTGGAATTTGAGAAAGTCCTTCTGGGCGGCGAGGTCTTTGGCATGTTCTTCTGTTTCGCGGATGCGTGCAAGGATATCGTTCCATTTGGCCCATGTTTCGCTATATGCTTCAAGCAGTTTGCCGTTCCCCGCATAGTCGTCGAGCATCTGCGTATGGGTGCGCGTGTCGCGGAGCAACAGCTGCTCGCTCTGCCCGTGCATCTGGATGAGGTGTTCGCCGATTTCCTGCAGGTCGGCCTGGTTGACGACGTTTCCGTTGACGCGCGTGCGGCCCTTGCCGTTCTCGAGAATTTCGCGGCGGATGATGAGTTCGTCGTCGCTGTCGATTCCGAGGTTCTCGATGATTTCTTTGACCTTCGGTTCCTGGCTGATGTCAAAAATGCCTTCGATGACGGCCTTGCTTTCGCCGGCGCGGACCATCGAAGCCTGGGCCTTGTCGCCGCAGACCATGCGGAGAGCCTTGAGCAAAACGGACTTGCCTGCGCCAGTTTCGCCGGTAATGGCGGTAAAGCCGTTGCGGAACGGGACTTCGGCGTGGCTGATAAGCGTGAAACCGCTGATGGATAGTTGCTTTAACATACGTTTACTAAACTAGAAAAAATGCGGTGTCGAAAAATGACATCCCGTCGCAGGGCGTGAAGGCTATTTTTCGAATTCGATGACGCTCCGGTAGATGGGCCTGCCTTCTTTCCGGTATTTGCGCTCGAAGCCGGTTGTGATTCCTTCGGTGGGTTCTGCGGTGTTGCGCTCAATGACCTTGCAGGTGGGGAAGGCGTCGAAGGTCTCGAGTGCAATCTCGTTGTATTCCTTGTGGTCGGTTCCCCAGTAGAACAGACGCTTGCCGGGCTTGAGGCAGCGCGCGACCTCGGTCAAAAAGTCGGGACGCAGCAGGCGGTTCTTGTGGTGGCGTTCCTTGGGCCACGGGTCGGGGAAATACATGTGGAACGCATCGACGGTGCAGTCCTTGACGGCATCGCGCAAGAAATAAAATACGTCTCCTCGCAGCATGGCTGCATTGCCCTGTGCGATGACTCCGCGCTTTTCCATGCGCTCGATGGCAAATGCGGCCCAGGTGTAGTCCCATTCGCTTCCCATGATGAAGTAGTCTGGATGCTTTTGGGCATAGTCTGTCATGAAGTTGCCCTTGCCGCTTCCGATTTCGACTTCGATGTGCCCGTTTTCGTTAGGGAACATGTCCTTCCAGTTGAAGTCGAGCTTGTGGGGGAGGCCGTCTGCGGTCTTGATGGGCTTGCGGTCGCCGTTCGTGCGGAAAACGTAGTGCCAGAGCCCCTTGAGTTCGGGGTCCTCGTTTAAATCGCGGTAGAATTCGGGAATGACGACTTCCCTTTCGCGTTTCTGTCCTTCGTTCCCGCTGGTTTCCATCTTTTCCTGATTATCATCCATCGTTTTCTGTAGCCTTTGTCTTGAACCTTAAATGAATGCGACGACTCTATCCCGGAACCTTTCCGGAATTTCTTTTTCTAGGGTTTCTAGGATATGCTTTTCGGAATACTTCATTGAAAAATGAGTGAGCACGATCTGTTTGCACTTGACTTCGTCTCCCTGTTCGTTCAGGGCTTTTACGATGTTGTTCAGGTGCGTGTGGCCTTTTTTGTGGGCCATGGATTCTTCGTCCTTGTCGAGGAAGGTGCATTCGGTGACGAGGACCTTGGACTTGAATACCTGCGGGTTGTCTCGGAGAGTGTCGCCCATGCAGTCGCCCGTGAAACTCAAGAGGGGGTCGAACACTTCGCGAGTGATTTCAACACCGTTCTTGCGCAGTTCGATAATTTCCGCTGCGGATTTTCCCAGGAACTCGTCCTTCAATTTTTTCTTGTGCAGGTAAAGAGTCGCTCCCATCGCGGGAATGGAATGCCTCACTTCGAAAGCTTCCAGCACGAGATCCTTGCGGTAGCGCAGCGCAATGCGTTCGTGAGCCTTGACCGGGACAATCTCGGGATAGCGGAATTTCTGTTCGCCGACGCCTTCGAACATGGCCTCCGCCTTGATCCACGCTTTCGCTCCTTCGCTGATTTCTTCGGGCAGGTAGTAGACGCTGTCGCGTTCTACGCCCATCATCTTGCGTAGGCTGTTGTGGCGCATGAGGCAGCGGGCATGGTCTCCGTGTGCATGCGTGAGGAACACGTGGTCTAGCGGAATGGCGGTAAGGGGGCATTCGCCCATGTCGACGCAGAAATCCAGTTCCGGGAACTGAAGGTAGGTCGCAAGACCCGAAATCGAGAAACCCTGGATAGAGGAACAGGCCGCCTGTAGGTGGTTCTGCCTTAGCGCGTTGTGTATGTTCTTGTTTGTACTTGTCACGATTTTACCGAGTGCAAATCTAGAAAAAAAGCCTCCGCACTATCGGTGCGGAAGCTGGTGATAAACCGTTTTCGCGTTCGGGCTAAAGTCCCCTGGAGGCTTTGTCCGCTGCGATAATATTCTCGAAATCCTCGCAGCTCATGCGTTCGATGTTATTACCCATAGCCCTGTTACGGGTTCTCGCATTGCCCTTCAGTTCGGGGATGCGGAAGCAGAATTCATGCGTACCGCCGAGATCGGTCGGGATTCCCATCTTGAAGATTCGGGTCCTCTCCTTCGATTCCCTGTTGTAGATTTCGTGGTAGTCGTAGTTGTTCTTGATTCTTTCGAGGCGCTTTTCCTGGTTGAAGAGGATCTCGTTTACGATAGGGCCGTCCAGGTAGAGCGGAAGCGAGTTCTGGAAGCGGAGTTCAAGCTTGTTGCCTGTTTTTACAATGGATGTCTCGCTCGGCTTGATGAGGTAGCGCTGTTGCGGGATGTTCTTGTAAGCCTTGTTGTGGGCCTTGCGGACACCGCACATTTCGCGCATGTCCGGGTTCGCTACAAAGTCGATGTCACGGCAGATGGGCGGGAGGTTGGTCGGAACCTCGAGGTCGTCGCCGTTGGACGAACCGGCACAGCCGGAAAAGAATGTCAGGGAAGCGAGAATCGCAGTAAGCTTGATGGCGAAAAATTTCGATTTCATGCTTCAAATATAATTTTTCTAATCAAAAAAACGTCTGTTTTATTTTTTTTCATGAAAAAAAAGCGTTTTTTTCGTTTGTCTGGGGGAAAACGCTTTTTGTGAAAATGAAAATTTACAAAGAAAGACTCGTTTTTTGGGGGCTAATCTGTTTTTTTCCGGAGTGTCATTTTTTCGACCAAATAAAAAATTATCTTTATCTAGGATTGATTTGGGTATAGACGGTACAAGATGAATATATATAGTTGGAATGTGAACGGAATCCGCTCGGCGATAAAGAAGGGGTTTGAAAATTGGTTCAATGCGACCAGCCCTGATATCCTCTGCCTGCAGGAAGTCCGTGCAGACGAAGACCAGGTTCCCGATTCTATTCGCAATCGCGAGGGCTACTTCTCTTACTGGAATCCCTGCCGTCGCAAGAAGGGGTACAGTGGAGTGGCCATATTCACGCAGATTGAACCCGATTCCGTGAATTACGGTTTCGATATTGAGGAGTTTGACGAAGAAGGCCGCGTGCTCCAGCTTGTCTTTCCGGACTGGGTGCTCAACAGCATCTATTTCCCGAACGGAGGGTCCGGCGAGGATCGTCTGGACTACAAGCTCCGCTTTTATGACGCTTTTCTCGAAAACAGCAGGCGCTGGATTGCCGATGGCAAGCACGTGGTCACGGTTGGCGACTACAACACCTGCCATAAGGAAATCGATATCGCGCGCCCGAAAGAAAATGAAAACGTGAGCGGCTTCTTGCCAATCGAACGCGCCTGGATGGACAAGTACGTGGAAAACGGATTTGTCGATTCGTTCCGCAAACTTCACCCCGACGAACGCGACCGCTACTCCTGGTGGTCGAACCGCTTTGGAGCCCGAGCTCGCAACGTGGGATGGCGTATCGATTACGCCTTCGTGGACGAAGGCCTCGCCCCGAACATTGTAAATGCAGACATCCATTCTGAAGTGCAGGGCTCGGACCATTGCCCCATCAGCATAGAACTGGAACCGCCGTTCGCGCCGATCCCGATAAAGCCCACATCTGTAGACGCAGAAATCTAATAGAAAAAGTCGCCCTTTTGAGCGACTTTTCTTAACTTGTCTGTACCGACTACGAGTGCAGGTATTCCACGATGGCGTCGTGAATCGTAGTGAACACTTCGCGAAGTTCCTCTTCGTCTTCTTCCAGGAGCGTCACGCGGAAGCCCTTGAGGTCTGTGCAGAAGCTCGTGCTCGGCACCACGCAGATGCCCTTCGCACCCAGCAGGTAGTACACGAAGCGGTAGTCGAGGTTCGTCGTCTTGCTGCACCATTCTTCCACCTTCTTCTTGATAATCGGGTTGTCGATCTTGAGCGTCTGGTGGCTGTTGAGCGTGCCTTCGCGGAAGATGATGGTGTTGTAGAACGCGCCGTAGGTCGGGTTGAAGTACAGTTCCGGAATGTCGGAAAGGATTTCGTTGATGATGGCACTGCGGCGGCCAATCTTCTCGTTCAGCGCAGTGCGGTGTTCGGCAAAGCGCGGGTCGCCGAGAACACGCGGGATAGTCATCTGCGGGAGCGTGGTCGAGCAGACTTCCACCATCTTCGCGTTGTCGATGGCGCGGCAGAAGGCGTCGAACTGTTCGTCCTTGTCGCGGTTGTAGTATTCAGCCCAGCCGCAACGAGCGCCCGGCCACGGGTATTCTTTGGAAATGCCCTTGAGCGCGATGCCCGGAACGTCACCGATGTATTCGGCGAGAGCGTAGGCGTGGGCTCCATTGTACGTAATCTTGTTGTAGATTTCGTCGCAGATGATGAACAGGTTGTAGCGCTTCGCGATATCCACGATTTTCTTGAGGATGTCGAGCGGGTAGACCATGCCGGTCGGGTTGTCCGGATTCAAAATCAATATGCCTGCGATGCTCGGGTTGTACTTCACCTTGTTTTCCAGTTCTTCCAGGTCCGGATACCAGTGATTTTCGGGCTGGAGGCTGTAGGTGATGGGGGCCGTGTGGGCATGTGCCGCTTCGGCGGAACTGTGGGTGGAGTAGGCCGGGGCAGGTCCGATGATGCGGGTGTTCATCGAGAGCAGGCCGTAGATGGTGGCGATGGCGTCACCGAGGCCGTTGAAGAACAGGATGTCGTCGACGTTGATCTGTGCACCGCCGAGCTTGTTGTTCTCTTTTACCAGGAATTCGCGGGTCTCGAGCATGCCCTTGGAGGGGCAGTAGCCGTAGCTGCGGTTCGTCTTGACGAGGTCGACCACGATTTCCTTGATCCAGTCGGGCAACTGGCACTTCTTTTCGATGGGGTCGCCGATATTTTCCCAGTGGATGGGGAGGCCGAGTGCCTTGAGCTGGTTTGCCTTTTTAACGATCTCGCGGATTTCGTAAGAGAGTTCCTTGGCACCTTCGCTCAAAAGTCTTCTGCGCATTTTATGCTCCTGTATAGGTATCGAAAATTCTTTTTGCGCTGTAATTATAGCATAAAATTATTCAAGAATTTCCGTTGTTCCTTGTGGTTAGTGGTTAAAAAGGGGGTAAATAAAAAAAGCAGCCATTTTCGGGGCTGCCCTTGAAACTTGCTATCTGGATTTTGGCGTTATGCCTTGCAGACTTTGGTTTCTCTGGACAGCCCCATAATAGCTCGGGCTGCTGCCGGGCTTGCTGCCATTGCCGCTGATGCGGTGTTCTGTCCAAAGAATTTGTTCACGGTTCTAAATATAATTCGGGTGGTGTCATCTGTCAAGATTTTTTGCGGCTATATCTGAAAATTGTATCTATCCCGTTGCCGACACGTTAAATTTGTTATTATTGTCAAACATCTATGAAGGCGAAAGGATTGTTCAAGTATATCGCGCTGTTGCCGGTTTTGTTGCTGCTTGGCAGTTGCGGTCTGCTTCCGTGTGGCGATATCGAGGTTGAAAAGGACTTGACCCAGGTGACAAGCCGTACGACTTCAATCGCCTTTATGGATAGCCTGAAACAGGAGGCTTCTTCCGATAAAAAGTGGGCGAAACTCGTATATTCGGCCGAAGTCCTTAATGTTTACGAGGTAGGAGTCCACGGGATTAGCCTTGAACTGGATCTCATCGCTTGCCCGTCGGCGGCCGTATGCGAAAAGGGCGTGGCAAATACCGAAATACTCTCTACGCTCTTTGTGGACTTGTACAACTGTGACAGCTTTGACTGCAAGAACGTGACGAATATCGTCATCCATGACGACTCGTATGGGAACATAAGGGCCTTGGGCAAGGATGAATTCGAAATTGCCGATGGTGACGAGTTTAAGTACGAAACCTTTGGCGATGACTGCGTGCTGACCAAGATTCGTAACTTCAATTTGCGCATAGACGCCGAAGACGTGAAGATTGACTGGGACGTGAAAAACGGCTACATGACGTGCGAAAAGGTAAATCGTTGTAACGAGTCGGGTGGCGGGTCGCCGGGCTTGCCGGGGTTGGACTGATGAAACGTTTTTTGGCTTTTTTCTTTTTGCTGCTTCTGGTTGCTTGCGGAGACGATTCGAGTGTCCGTGAGGTAAATGGCTTTGATGAGGTTGAATCTGAATGGCGCAAAATAGAGGCTTCGCTGGAAGATCTCCTGGTGAAGGGGAAATTTGTCCTGGCAAAAGACTTGATGCCTGTTGGCATTGCTCTGGCCGTGTTGGACGATACGCTGGGCGTCGTGAAGGAAATCGAAGGAAATGTATTCGATTATGGTTATGATCGTTATGATTTTCCGCGCCGTGATTACGAAACCTCGTATGTCAGGTTCACCTACTCCTGCGAGACAAGTTCGGGCGATACGGTAGAGTTTGTCGAATATGTGGACCTTAGATGGTATGATTGGCCGGACCTGGATATTTGGAGCGCATTTTTGCGGTATAGGGTAGAACACCTGGTTGTCAAGGAGCATTATCCGCTGTTTCTGGCGAAACGCCAGGCATCCAAGAACCTGCTTGATTATTTGTCGGTCGAGTATGAGGATTTCCCGTACGACTGGGGTGAAAAACGGTTCAAAGAGGACTTCTGGTTAAGCAGTTCCCTTTTGCCTCGGGTGACTGTGGAGAATTTTGACGAACAGGCAAGGGAATTTTCAGATAAATTTGCCAATGAAGATTCTGCAGGGGGTGTTGAATGACCCACGGAACGATATACGACCCCATCCGCAGGAAGGATGTCCCCGACACGCCCGAAGAGCACGTGCGCCAGGCGACTGTCCAATTTTTGCTGAACGAAATCAAGGTGCCGGCCCACTTGATTACAGTGGAGTTCGGGCTGTGTGCCATAGACCCGAAGACGGATGACCGCGTGGACATCATCGTCAGCAATTTTCGCGAAGGAGCTGCGCTAGACAAGCCGTGGCTGCTGGTGGAATGCAAGGCTCCCGGCGAATACACCTGGGAGGCGTTGCAGGTGCAGCTCAACCGCTACCTGAAGGTGTTGACCCCGAAGTTCGTGATGCTTGCTCTCGGGGATGCGGTCCGGTATTTTGAACGTGACGATGCGACTGGCCGATTCAAAAAGATAGAGAAACTTCCCGATTTTAAATAAATTATCCATTTCACTAGGGAAATTTTTTGTAAAAATCTATTTTTCGTCCGTTCGCGACCTGAAATTCTATATATATTTTTTGTGTGCATGCGTGTTTAAAGACATTGGTCGGACTGTTGCTCCTCTTGCTTGTTGCGGGCGTGTGTTCGTGCAGGCAGGACCCGGAACCGCAACAGAAAAAGGCTCCGGCAGCGGCCCCCGCTCAAACTACTCCGGACGTTCCGAAGCAGGTGGTCCGGCAGATACCTTTCCCCGTGCCGATGGTTTACCGCGACGGCTCTCTCGACGTGGCTTCCGTCCAGGATTCTGCTTCTGTAGAACCGGAGCGTGATTCTATTCCCGAGTCGTCCTCGTCTTCCGAGCGTAGGGGACCACGTTCGTCTTCTGAGGAATCATCTTCGTCCGAGGCGGCATCGTCGTCGTCGGTTTGTGCGGATGCTCCGGAGGGAACTCTCTGTGACGAACGCGATGGCCGCATCTATAGGCTTGTGGCTATCGGAAGCCAGGTCTGGATGGGACAGAACCTGAACTACCATTCCGAAGACAGCTGGTGCTATGACAACAAGACCGAAAATTGCAATGTTTACGGTAGGCTCTATTCCTGGGTGTCTGCCATGGCTCTTTCGCACGAATACGAGAACAATTCTGCTTCCGGTTTGATTCAGGAGGAGCACCAGGGCGTTTGTCCCGTTGGATTCCATATCCCGACCGATGCCGAAATGAAAACCCTTGTCCGCTTTATCAAGAAGCACAACAAGCATCCCGAAGAAAACACCGGTACCCTGCTCAAGAAAACGGTCTCCTGGAATCGCAGCGAGGACTGGCCTACGGGCATGGATCGCTTTGGATTCGGGGCGCTGGCGGCCGGTTCTCGTAATGCCAAGGGCGAGTTCCGCGACATGGGGAAGGATGCCGACTTCTGGATTGCCGAAGAAAGCAATACGCCGACGCACGCCCCTTACTGGAACCTCTACTACGAGAATGACGAATTCCTGGGCGACTACAGCAAGCAGAAGACCTTCGCCTATTCGGTCCGTTGCCTCAAGAACAAGAAGTCGAACGCGACTGCTGCTGCAGATTCGACAGCGCTGGCGGCTCCGACCGATACGATAGGCAAGTAAATCGTTGCTTAGGGTATAAAAAAACGCATACGCTTTTGCGTATGCGCGAGGCAAGCTGTGCTTGCCGAAGTTTATATCGTATTCCGGGAGGGTTTTAGGGAGGGGGTAACCCTCCCTAGTCGCATAGCACCGAAGGTGCCCACGCAAATAATCCGCGCCCACCACAAGTTCCAAACTTGAAAGACGCGGATTATTAAGTGCCGGGAGGGTCTTAGGGAGGGTGTAACCCTCCCTTGTCGCATTACTTCTTCGGTTCGATCTTCTCAAGCCCACCTTAACGAGCAGGCAAGGTTTCTTGCGAAACCTCGCACTCAGATTTTTCTTGACGAAAAATCTTCACACATGGTTAGGCTTTCGGTTTAATAACCTCAAGCCCACCCATGTACGGCCTCAGCACTTCAGGAATCAACAGCGAGCCGTCCTTCTGCTGGTAGTTGTCGCAGATGCCTACCATCACGCGCGGGGTGGCGAGGCCGGAACCGTTCAGCGTGTGCACGAAGGTGTTCTTGCCGTTAATCTTCGTCTTGATGTTGGCGCGGCGGGCCTGGTAGTCTTCGAAGTTACTGCAGGAGCTCACTTCGAGCCACTTCTTTTCGACCGG
>NZ_DFLC01000028.1:44853-65660 GCF_002374005.1 Fibrobacter sp. UBA3629
TAGCACTTGGCGGCACCGAAACCGAGGTCACCCTTGCAGAGGGCCAGACGGTGGTAGGGGAGGCCGAGCTTTTCCAGGAGCTTTTCACCGAAGCGGGTGAGCTCTTCGTGGTCTTCGTAGCTGTGTTCCGGGTGGGCGAAGTAGACCATTTCCACCTTGTTGAACTGGTGCAGGCGGAGGAGTCCGCGGGTATCCTTACCGTAGGAGCCAGCTTCGCGGCGGAAGCAGGCGGAGTAGGCGCAGATACGCTTCGGGAGTTCGGTTTCCGGAATCACTTCACCGGCGTAAAGGTTGGTCAGAGGAACTTCTGCAGTCGGGATAAGGAACAGGTCATCGTCCTTGTCGCAGCGGTACATGTCTTCTTCGAACTTCGGGAGCTGGCCCGTGCCGCGCATGGTATTGCGGGTCACGAGGTACGGCGGCGTGAATTCTTCGAAGCCGTTCTTCATGTGTTCGTCCAAAAAGAACTGGATGAGGGCGCGTTCCAGGCGGGAACCGAGACCGCGGTAGACCGGGAAACCACTACCGGAAATCTTCGCGCCACGTTCAAAGTCAAAAATGCCGAGGCGTTCGCCCAAAGTCTTGTGGTCCACGCGGGCGAAGTCGTCGTTCTTGGTGTAGTAGTCAAACGGAATCGGGCCGTCCTTCTCGACCACGTTGTCCGAACTGTCCTTGCCTTCCGGGGAGCGCGGGGCGATGTTCGGCACGTGCATGAGCATTTCGGTCTGCTTGTAGTCGAGGTCCTTGAGTTTCTTGTCAAGTTCGTCGATCTTGTCGCCGAGGGCGCGCATGGCTGCTACGGCCTCGTCGGCGTTCTCGCCCTTCTTCTTGAGGTCGCCAATCTTCTTGGATTCGGCGTTGCGTTCGCTCTTGAGGCGTTCCACTTCGGTGAGGAGCGGGCGGCGTTCGTTGTCGATGGCGAGCACGTCCTTCAGGCTCACTGTGGTGTACTTCTTTTCGGTTTCAGCAATGTAGTATTCCGGATTTTCGCGGATTTTCTTGATGTCAAGCATGTTATGCCTCGGTTAGGAAATTTTTACGCAAAAAATTTAGCAAATATTTTAAGCAGCCAATTCCAGAACCGTTAAAAAACACTTAAAAAGCCAATGTTTAGGAATTCATCTGTTGTACGTGTTTACACCGCTATTTATGCGGTGACGGTCACACTCCCGTATTATGGATATACATTATAAACGGGTAAGGTTTATGGAGGTAAACACCATGTAAACAAACGGAACATTCAGAGGAGTACAGAGATGAAGTTTCCAATACTTCTGCTAGCTGCGGCTACGCTTTCTTTCGCCCAATGGGGTGGCTGGGGCAATGGTGGCGGCGGAAAATCCCTAAACGATTACCAGAAAAAGTCCGTTTCTGGTCGAGAAATCCACGTCTATGCCCCGTCGGGCCTTAAGGAAAATAGCCCGTTGCTCATTTCGTGCCACGGCATGGACCAAGATCCCAACTACCAACAGTCCAACACCCACTGGGAAACTGTAGCCGATACGGCGGGCTTTGTGGTCGTTTACCCGAGAGGTGGTACGGGCATGAGCACCTGGGATATCCAGGGCGATAAGGATACCAAGTGGATGCTCGAAATCATCGACCAGATGTACACCGACTATAAAATTGATAAAAAGCGCGTGTATCTTTCGGGCTTTTCGATGGGCGGTATGTTCACCTACCATTCCATGAGCAAGATAGCTGACAAGATTGCCGCCTTTGCGCCTACTTCCGGTACAAATGTGTTCGGTGCGTCCAAGGCGATGCGTCCTGTTCCTATCATCCATCCGCATGGAACCAACGACGATGTTTTGCAGTACAACCAGGTTGAAGGCTTCATCAAGAATTACCGTGACCAGTTCCACTGCCCGTCTCAGGCACAGGAAGAAAAGAATTATCCCAATGCCGAAAATTCGGGTGCCACGATGTACACCTGGGGACCCTGCGACAAGGGTGTCTATATCAAGCACCTGAAGCTCCCCGGCCGTGGTCACAGCCCTTCCCATGCAGATGTTTCGGATATCTGGAACTTCGTGAAGCAGTGGAACGTGGACGGCCTTATCAGTGATAAGCCTGAACCGGAATCTTCTTCCAGCGAAGTCGCCTCCTCCTCTGATGTGGCGAAGTCCTCCAGCAGTGCAGCCGCCACGGGAAGTTCTTCCAGCCATCACCACTGGGGTGGAATATCTTCCTCTACGACCGCTTTGCCTGTGGATCCGGGCCTGCTTGCGGTTTCGGTCTACAAGTCCTCTGACAACTACATCGTAGTTGCAGGTGCCCAGGGCATGACCATCACGGTGTTCAATAGCCTCGGCAGCGTCGTGGGCACGACCCGCGCTCTCGGAAACCAACAGAAGGTTTACACCGGAGCCAAGGGCATGTATATCGTGAAGGTCGGCAGCAGGTCGTTCAAGATTTCGCTCTAGGATTTACCGTAACGCCTTTTCGAAAGCACTCCCTGCGGGGAGTGTTTTTGTATTTCTTCTTTTGCCTTGCGTATTTGTTTTTAAATTTGGGATATGCTATCTAGGAATATTTCCCGATTGTTGTTCTTTGTCGCGGCAACCGCTGCGGCCTGTCTTTTGGCGGGCTGCTACAGCTTTACCGCCTCCACGCTTCCGAGCCATATCAAGACTGTCCAGATTCATGATGTCGATGACAAGGCGCTTGACCCGTTGCTGGCAAACAACATCCATACGGCTGTTGTCGACATGTTCAAGAAAAATGCGGGCGGGATCCGCATGGTGAACGAAGAGGCCAACGCCGATTTCGAGATAACGCTTTTGAGCTACACGAACAAGCCCGAAAACTACAACAGCAACAGCGATGTGGAAACCTATCGTGTGACCATACGTGTGAGCGTCAAGTTCTACGACAACGTCAAGGATCGAATCATCTACGAGAACAAGTCACTGTCGGCGGATGGCGTCTACGATATCCAGAAAAACGAGACCGAGGACCGCCACGGCCAGACTCGCGCCATCGAGAAACTGCAGGACCTGATTATCGCGAATGCGCTGGCGAAGTGGTAACCTTGTCGCTATCTCATTGCTGATTTAATTTATACAAAATCCGAAACGGAAACCGGAACTTCGTTCAGGAGCGCCTCGGTGAGTGTGCTGCCTACGTAGGTCAGCTTGAGCGAGAAAAACGGTTCTCCGCGTTCCAGAAGTGAGAGGAAAATCAGGTCGCCGTCCCAGTGGGGGAGTTCTTTCACCTTCCGCTTGTCCACCCATTCGAGGACGCCCTCGTCACATTCCTTGATGCTTCCTGCATATTCTGTCGCGGTAAACAGGTGCATGAATTCTGTCTCCTGCATTCCGTTGCTGATAAAGGTGACGATGCCGCGGTATTTCGGGTGCACAAGCGAAAGCCCGGTCTCTTCCATGACCTCGCGGCGGATGCAGTCTTCGGGGGATTCCTTTTCTTCGAACTTTCCGCCGATGCCGATCCACTTGTCCTTGTTGATGTCGTTCTTTTTCTTGACGCGGTGGAGCAACAGGTATTTGCCGTCTTGCTCGATGTAGCAGAGGGTCGTGTTTATCATTTTGTTTCGGATGCGGGAGGCGTCGTGTCGAACTGGAGGAACCGGACGCCACTGGTGTTGAGATGCTTGTATTTTGGATCCTGCGGCAGCTTTGTGCCGAACCCCTTGGCCTGGATGCGGTTCTTGCGGATTCCCTTGCTCACAATGTAGTCCGCGATTGCCTGTGCCTGTTGCTCGGCGATTTCTTCTCCGGCGGGGCTGCTGCATTGGATCTCGAGGACGAAGTCGAATCGCCTCATGAGGTAGATGACGTCGTTCAGTACGGTGTAGGTGGAGTTCAGCAGTTCGCCGGAATTGCCCTTGAAGCGGACCTTGGACGCGAGCGCGTTCAGGTTGTTCTTGGGTTTCAGCGGGCATCCGTCCTTGCCGACAATTATGTTCGGGAATGTCCCGGGGCATTTGTCCATGTAGTCGAGAACTTCGTCCCCGTCGGAATCGATGGGGCAGCCGATGGAATCGACGGGGGCTGCGGCCGGGGTGTTGGGGCACTTGTCGAGGGCATCTACGACACCGTCCTTGTCGTGGTCGGTGGGGCAACCGTTCTGGTCGACGGGGAATCCCCTCGGCGTCTCGAGACATTGGTCCTTGCTGTCAGGGACGCCGTCCCGGTCGTAGTCGGCGGGACAGCCGTCCTCGTTGACGAGTTCCCCTTCGGGACTGTTGGGACACATGTCCACATCGTTGGGAATACCGTCGTTGTCGAAGTCTAGCGGGCAGCCGAACCTGTCGACGGAGTATCCGCGCGGGGTCTCGGGGCACGAATCGAGATCGTTGAGGACGCCATCGTGGTCGTCGTCGAGGGGGCAGCCGTCGTCGTCTACCTTGTCGCTGGAAAGGGAATTGGGGCAGCGGTCGTGGTAGTCGTCTATGCCGTCATGGTCGGTGTCCTGCATGCATCCTGTGGAGTCGACTGCGGTCCCGTGCTTCGTGTCTTTGCACATGTCCAGGTAGTCGGGAACGCCGTCCTTGTCCGTGTCCACAGGGCAGCCGCTGTAGTCTACAACGACTCCGCGCGGCGTCTCGGGGCACAGGTCCATGATGTTGATGATACCGTCCTGGTCGAGGTCCACGGGGCAGCCGCGAGAGTTCACCTTCGCTCCCAGTTCCGTCTTGGGGCACAGGTCCTCGCGGTCGATGACGCCATCGTTGTCGCTATCCTTGCGGCTGAAATCTATGACCTTGGTAGCGGCGAGCAGAAGCGTGAATTCTGGGGTGCCGCGGATGTTGTACTGGATGTGGCTGTCGTCGCCGAGGGCTCGGCGGACGTTGACGCTGTTCTCGAGGGTTGGGTCCCTGACGAAGTCGATGCCGACATCCAAGCCTAGCGTAAGCGCGAGCATGTTCGGGAGGTGAATCTTTACGGCAGGGGTTACACGCAGCACGTGGTCGGTCAGTGCGTCGATAAAGTCACCTTCGAACAGTCCTGTTTCGCCTGAAATTTCAAGAATCCCGGAAACAGTCTTGTGCGGCAACAGCTCGATTCCCGTGCCCCAGACGAGGTCGTTGTTTTCTCCGTTTATCAGGTGGAGGAACCCAAAGAAAGTGTTCCAGTAGAGGATGTCCGAAAAGGTGACGGAAACGATTCCGGATCCTGCCATGGCCCATTTTTTTGCGCTGTAGGCATAGGATTTCTTGTCGTCGTGGATATACCACTGGTGCCTCGGCCGGAATCCGATGTCCTTTGCGCCGGTGGGGACGAAGAGTTCTCCCGAGAAGGCGAGCGTGACGGGGGCAAGTTCCAGGGGGTACGAGTACTTGAAGTAGGCCTGTAGGTCGCCCGCTCCGAATCCGTCCAGGTCGGTACCGGTGATTTCGCCGTCGTAGTAGAAGGGGAGGGACAAGCCGATTTCCAGAATGTCGGAAAGGCCGAACCCGACCGATATTCCTCCTCCCGAAGAGGGGGCGTCGTTGTCAATCAGGGTGACGGTCCCGTCGGGCGTGGAGTACCCGTTCATGGACAGGGCTCGGCCGTCGCTCACCGTTTCGTAGGTGGCGGACATGAACAGATAACCCTCGCCGAGCGTCTTGGCCGTCGGCACCCTGATGCCTTCCAGGCCGCGTCCGAGGCCGATCTGGGCATATAGGATTGAGGCCAGAGCCATCCATGTGAGCAGGATTTTTTTCATATCCTTAAAAAATTTAACTTTTTTTTCGTTTTTTTTATTGTTTTGCAAAGAATATGTATATATTTGCATCTCGTGAGACAAGTATCGACACCGAAATCAGAAATACCCTCCTGGCATCGCAAGGCGCAGAAGGCGTACCGCCTGAACCGGATTATTATCTTGTTGCAGGTAATCGCCGCTTTCGTGATGTGCGGGGTAATCCTGTACGGGGTGGAGAAAGTCGCCTACTGAACGTTGAGGTAATATGTTGAGTTACGCTTATCATTGTGGCCGCCGTCCCAAGGGGGATGGATTTGACGCTCCGGTTCCTTTTGCCAGCGAGGAAGAAGAGGAAGAGGAAATTGAGGAAGAGGAAGAAGTCGACGAAGAAGTCGATTTCGACCAGCCGTCCTTTAAGCGCGACCAGATATGGTCTGACTACGCAGAAGACCTGGATTACGATCAGTGATCCGTGGGTCGGTCTTTTGGGGCTATGCTGTAGCCCTTCTGGCATCAATCGTCCTGCTAGCCTGTTCTCCCAAGCAGGCTGCTTCGTCGTTGACTGACGTGCAGGTGGTGGAACCGCCTGCGAATGATTCCGTATCTTTTGCCGAATGGTCGCTCAAGTTTTCCGTCTCGGATTCCTTGGCCATCCGTCCTTCTTGGTCCAACTACCAGTACGCCCTGCAGGCGATGGAAAACCAGGAATGGAACCTGGCGAGACACTACCTTGAAAAGTCTCTGCGTCACCTTGTGACAGAACATTACGATTCCCTCTATGCGAATGTGAGTCCCAAGGAGGATTCCGTCTACAGGTTCCAGATGTCGGTGCGGCTGGTGCGCGCGCTTGACGAGGTTTTCCCGAACGAAGTGGTCGGTGCAGACAGCTCCAATGCGTTTGCGCAGAATGAAGTTTCCATCGAGGGTGTGGACGGTGAAGATGAAATGCTTGCCGACAGCGCCGCGCTTTCAAGTCTCGGCGGCTTCCTCGATACCATGGACGTAAGCGAGTTTACGTTGCCCGTGCAGTTCAACGAGCGCGTGCTGCAGGAAATCTATTACCTCACGACCAAGGCCAAGGGCTTTATCGAGGGCTCGCTGAGCCGCAAGACCGCCTATGACTCGTTGATTTATGCGAAGCTCGAAGAACACAAGCTCCCGAAGGACCTTATCTACCTGTCCCTCGTGGAATCGGGATTCAAGGTGAAGGCCTATAGCCGTGCGAAGGCGTCGGGCCTTTGGCAGTTTATTCCGGAGACGGGCAAGCGCTATGGCCTCAATGTGGATTTCTGGGTCGACATGCGCCGTAATCCCGAGATGGCCACGGAAGCCGCAATCGGGTATCTTTCGTACCTCTACAGCGAATTCAACGACTGGCTCCTCGCGATGGCCGCCTACAACTGTGGCGAAGGCCGCATCCGCAAGCTGCTTCGCGAAATGAGGGCCGATACTACGCGCGATACCTCGCAGGCGATTACTTACTGGGATCTCCAGTTGCCCAACGAGACCATGCACTACGTGCCGAGAATCCTCGCCGCGATGGTCATTGGTCATTACCCGGAGCAGTACGAGCTCAAGGTAAAGCAGACCTACCGCCCCGTATTCGATACGGTCACCGTTTTCGATTCGTTCCCGCTGGAAGAAGTGGCCAAGCTGCTCAAGGTTCCCGAGGATACGCTCCGCACGCTCAACATGGAACTCGTGAAATGGTGTACGCCTCCGAATGTCGATTCCTACGTTCTTCGCCTGCCGCTCGGTAAGCGCGCCGTGTTCGTAGAAGGTTACGACCGGATGCAGAAGAACAACTTCTCCAGCTGGCACCATCACAAGGTGAAGAAGGGGGAAAACCTGGGGAGCATCGCACGCCAGTACGGCATTTCCGTTTCGGAACTCAAACAGGCGAACGACATGAAGAATGACCGCATCCGCCAGGGCAAGTCGCTCCTGATCCCGATCAAGGTGACCCCGCGCAGGTCCTCGGGCAAGAAGCCGACGAAAGTGCGCACCTATGTGGTAAAACTCGGCGACAACCTGGCCTCCATAGCCCGGCAGTTCGGCATCTCCCAGGAGAGCCTCCGCGTTTGGAATTCCATGGATGCCGCATCTGTCGTGAAACTGGGCGATACGATTTTCGTGTCTAAGCCGGAACTCAAGCCTTCTGCAGAAGACAGGAAAATCGTGCTGAAGAAGGGAGAACGTTATGTTGTCGTTTCGGGGGATACTTATGCGAATATTGCGGCCGCGCTAAAGATTCCCGCCGCTCTCCTGATGGAAGCAAACGGCGGCTTTGTGAAGCGCCTTTCCGTGGGGGATTCCCTTGTAATTCCGGCTTATGTGCCGCCTAAAAAGCCCCGGTTTGTTCCGTCGGAAAAGTCGTCTTCGAAGTCGGACGCAGCATCCAGGTCCGACAAGGGCCGTTCGGGCCGCGAATCGAAAAGCGCACCCGCAAAGGGCAATACCTACGTGGTAAAGTCGGGAGACAACCTCTATGGCATTTCGCTCAAGTTTAACTGCACCGTCGAAGACCTCAAGGCCTGGAACAAGCTCAAGGGCGACGGCATTTTCCCGGGGGATACCCTGATTGTCCGCGGCAAGCCTACGGCAAAGCAGGCGAATGCAGAGAGCAAGACCGAAGCGGCTCCGAAGGGGTTCGTCTTCTATACGGTGAAGCAGGGCGATTCGCTCTTTGATATCGCAAAGAGCTACAAGACGACCATCGATAGCCTCGTCAAGTGGAACGGCCTTAAGGATACCAAGATCAAGGCCGGTGACAAACTGAAAATCAAGAAGCCCTAGCGTAGGGTCTTAGGGAGGGAGCAACCCTCCCTTGTAGCCTTAGAACAATGCGATGCTTAGGTTTATGAACGGCTGGAAGTAGGCGTCGAAATCCAGCATGAATTCGTCACCGTCCTTGGTGTCGGAAATGGGGCGCTCGTAGTAGGTGTGGAAGTATTCGTGCGAGTTGCGGACGCCGCCGGAGAGCGTCACGGAATGGAACGCGATGCGAAGCCCGGCGCTGTAGCCGTAGCCCCAGAGGGCGGGCGCGAGGAACTTGGAATCGTTCTGGAAGAAAGTCTTTCCGGTAATGACGCCGCCGGCGAGGAAGAGCTTGGTCATGAACTGGTAGTTGTAGCTCGCGATGAGCGGGACTCCGACGTCGAAACCGAACTGGATGAGCACGATGTGCATCTGGTGGCGGCCCTTGATGTCGGAGACTTCGACGGGGACGTTCCAGCCGTCGTATTCGATTTCCAGGGCTTCCTGTGCCTTGTAGGCGCGTTCAAGGTCGCGGTCCTCGTAGTGGATGCCCAGGTACTGGTAGGCTGCGATGGCGTAGAATCCGAACCAGTCGTTGAGGGGGAGGTTGCCCGCGGCGCCGTAGAGGTAGGTGTTGTCGACGCTGATGTCGTACTTGCGGTTGTTGACCTTGTAGCTGTAGTTGACGTTATCGGCCTTGACGTTCATGAATTCGACGTAGGGACCGACGGATACGCGTTCTTCGTATTTCTCGGTGTCGCTTCGGGTGGCTGCGGCCATGGAGTTGTCGATATAGACGGTGTCGGCGATGGCGGCAACGGAGGATGCCATAATTATGGATAATAAAAATTTACTCATGGATACAAATTTAATTTTTTTTAGAAAAAAAATTTTTTTTGTGAATAAAATGGTGAAAAAAGTGTAATTTTAGTGGCATAAGAACAAAAAACACCTTTTGGAGTATAAAATGAAGAAAACATTACTCGGACTTTGTGGCCTTGGCCTCGCTCTTTCCATGGTCGCCTGTGGCGACGACGTCAACTTCAAGGACCCGGCTTCCGTGCAGGCATTCCTCGCCAAGAGTGACCCGCAGGCTGTTCGCAAGGCTTTGACCAAGCACCAGATAGCCTTTACGCCGGGAAACTTCGTTAATTACGCCTTCAATAGCGACACCCTGATGATGACTGTGTTCCTGAAGGCTTCTTTTGAGATTGATGCTCTCGCCGATAACGGCAACAATGCCGTGGCTATCGCTGCGAACAAGGGCAACGTGATGGTGCTTAACTACCTCTTCGACCATGGTGCCAAGGCCGATGTGCGCAACAGCGCTGGCGAAACGGTGCTTGATAACGCCGTGATGATGGGCAACAAGGACGTTGTCACGCTCCTTCTCCAGCAGCTCAAGAAGGAAGGTGCCGATCCGGCTTCGCTCGGTACCGCTGTTCTTATCGCTGCCAAGGCCGGTAAGGTCGACATGCTCCAGGTGCTCGCCGATGCAGGCGCCCCGCTCGAGAACCGTGGCCCGGATGGCTATCTCCCGATTCACTGGACCGTGAAGAACGGCAACTACGACGCCATGATGTTCCTCATCGACAAGAAGGTCGACGTGAACGCCAAGTGCGGCCAGGGTTACTCCGTGCTTGACTGGGCCACGAACGAAGGCTACACGCGCCTGATCAAGGCCCTGAAGAAGGCGGGCGCCAAGAACACCGCGCAATACTTCAAGGATTCCAAGAAGTAAGCGTCGATTCTCCACTTTTTGGCTTGGAACCGTGGTCTAGGGACCGCGGTTCTTTGTATTTTTTGGCCTATGAAATTTCATTTGTTTTCTAAGATATTCCTTAGTTTGTGCCTAGCTGGAGTGTTCTCCCAGGCGCAGGAGACGGTGGAAAGCGTACGCCGCCAGATAAAGGCGGTCGAGGCGGAAACCGCCCGCGAAAAGAACATGCACGATGCCGAAAAGAAGCGTCATGCGGAATTCGTCGAAGTCGGACGCAAGAAGGTCCAGGCGATTTCGGCGCAGAGCAAGGCTCTCAAGGCCGAAATGGATTCCCTGAAGGCGGAACTCAAGCATATTTCTGAAATTCGCCAGAAGACGATGGGCACAATCCGTTGGTACGAGAGTCGCAAGGGCAAGTACAACGAATCTTTCGCTAAGGTTATCGATTCCCTGGTGCCGGTTTTCGAATCGGACTTCCCCTACCGGAACGAGGAAACTGTGAAGAGCGTGAAAGAAATCGCCGAACAGCTGCACAAGGGAGTTATCGAGGCGGACGACGCATTGAACCGAACCCTCGAAGTGTTTTATGACCGCATCCGTCTTGGCTATACGACCGAAGTGTGGAAGGGGTTCTTGCAGGTGGATACCCGCAGCGTACCCGGAACCTTTTTGCGCTATGGCGCCGTGGCATCCATATTCGTGAGCAACGACGGCAACGACGTGCTTTGGCTTGCCCGTACCGCCGATGGTGGATACGTCTGGAATAACGTGTCGGATGACCTTGCGATGCGCACCGTATTGAAAGACGTGATGAAGGTCGCCGAAGGGAAGACCGCTCCGAGGCTCGTGACCATACCGGTCGTTTTTCCGAAGGAGGGTGAATGATGATTAGACAGTTTACCCTTGCTTTTGCCGTAACGGCAGTCCTTTCGCTTTCGTCGATTGCTGTGGCTCAGCAGCCATCCGATATCGATGCTGTGAAGAAGCGCGCCGAGCTCAATAGTGCGAAGGCCGATTTGGAAGAAGCCCGCAAGAAGCGTGACATGGCTGTCGCCGCCCGCTGGAAGGACCGCGAGACGGCAAACCAGGAACGCGAGATGTTCAATGAAAAGTATCAGGAGAGCAAGGAGAAGGTCGACGCCCTGATGTCGGAGCGCGCCCGCCTGTTCGAGGATGTGCGAGTCGCCCGCGAAGATTTGGCACAGGTGAAACTCCAGGCCGAGAAGGCGCGTGCCGAATTTCTCTCGCTTGCGGCCGGCCCCGAACGTCTGGAAACTCTCTCGAAGTTTCAGGAACAGGGCGTGCAGTTCAAGGTGGCCGAACGCGTAGAGATCCAGAACAAGGTTAAGAAGGAAATGTCGCTTTACCGCGACGACCCGCTCCGGATTGCGAAGGGAGTGCTCGATGCCGCGCGTGCCGAGTTGGCCTTTACACGCGAAATGAATGTGGAAAAGGCGGAACTCGTGTTCGGCACTGCCGTTGCGCAGGGCGACCGCATGCGCCTTGGCGGCCTTTTCGCGATGCAGATGGCGAACGCTGTCGATATCAACGGGTTGCATCCGGCTGCCTTGATGCTCCCTGTCGCGGGCGAAAAGAAACGCGTCTATAACTGGCAGGAGAATTTGACTCCCGATACAAAGAAGGATGTTGCGAAGGTGTTTGCGAACGTGAACGATTCCGCGTTCGTGATGGTGCCGGTCGACGTGCTCCTGAGTACGGAACTTTCGTCTGAACTCGCGAACCACCAGGAAACTACCTGGAAGGACAAGCTCAGGCAGTTCTTCAAGGACGGCGGCATTATCATGTACCCGATTGTTGCGCTGTTTGCCATCGGCCTGCTCATCGCCCTCTGGCGCTTTGTGTGGCTCATGGTGAGGGGCTTCGGCGGTATCGCGAACAGGCGCGTGCTGAAGGCACTCAAGGCGGGCGACATCGATACGGCACGCTCGCTTGCGGCAAAGACGCACGGCGAAGTGGGGAAGGTGCTGCGTACCGTGCTTTCCAAGAACTACGCCGGCCGCGAGGGTGCCGAGAAGGCGCTCGAGGAACTCTTCTCCGCCGATGTCCCGAAACTGGAATCCGGACTCACTTGGATTTCCGTGATTGCGGCGACCGCCCCGCTGCTTGGGCTCCTGGGTACCGTGATGGGCATGATCGAACTCTTCGACGTGATTACGATGCATGGCACCTCCGACCCGAAACTCCTTGCGGGTGGCATTTCCATCGCGCTCGTGACTACGGAAGCGGGCTTGATTGTGGCAATCCCCCTGCAGTTGCTCCATACCTTCCTCGTGAACCGCGCCGATGCCGTTCGCAGCCGTATGGAAAGCGCCGGGCTCGCCGTGCTCAACGCGCTCTGGATCAAAGAAAAGTAAGCGGGAATCCCTGTGGAAACCGTAAGCGAAATATCTGTAATCGAAGCCGCCATGGCCGTGCTCTTCCGCGGAGGATGGGTGCTTGCGCCCATATTCGTTATCGGGTGGTTCGGCTGGTTCCTGATGCTCGAGCGCTACGGCTATTACTTCATGCTCAAGGGCGGCAGCGTGAACGGCGTGTTCGGCGGGTTCTGGAACAACCTGAAAAAGAAGGGCGAGGATGTCGCGTTCGCGAAACTTGCCCGCAGGCCCTACGGCTACTTTTACGCGCTTGCATGCGACGTGCGCGACCACCGTGCAGAAGGCCCCGTTGCCGTGCGCAACGCGATGGAAGAGACGCGCCACCGCATATCCGTGAATCTCTCGCGCTCGCTCAAGACGATTTCTACATGCGCGGCACTGGCCCCGATGCTCGGCCTGCTCGGTACGGTCTCGGGCATGGCGCATACATTCGATACCATCAAGCTTTTCGGGTTCGGAAACCCGGCACTCCTGGCCGACGGCATCTCCGAGGCCATGCTTACCACGCAGGCGGGCCTGCTCGTGGCGTTCCCGCTGATGCTTGCCTACAACTTCCTCTCGGGTTGCGTTGAGAAGGTCGAAAAGCAGGCGTGGAGCGAAGCGCTCAAGTACGAATCCTTTGTGTTTGAAAATCCCGCTTCAAATGAAATTGCAGGGGAGGAAAAATGAGTTTCATACGTAAACGTTCTAGCGATTCCGGCAAGATAGACATTTCCCCGATGCTCGACATCGTTTTCATCTTGCTCATCTTCTTCGTGGTAACGTCGACCTTCACGCGCGAAACCGGCGTGGATGTGACAAAGCCGAAGGCAAGCTCCGCGAAGGAACTCGCGAAGGAAAGCATCTTGATTGGCGTAACGCGCCAGGGGACAATCCACATCAACGAGACACAGGTGAACCTCTCGACCCTGAATACGGTATTGCGCCAGATGATGGCCGAAGCGCCCGACCGCCCCGTGATTATCGTGAGCGACCGCGACGCCCCCAACGGCGTGGTGGTGGACATTCTCGACGAATGCAATTTGGCTAAAGTCCGCAAGGTTTCCATTTCCGCGAACAAAGAGGAATAGTGCTCGACTTTCTCGCTAAATATTTCCGGTTCCCGGCGGCTTTCGTGCTCTCCTTTGCAGTGAGCGCGGTGTTCTTCCTTGCCGTGCCGGTGCTGAACGCGCTGTTCTTCGACAGGGGCGTAAAGACGGAGAAGGAACTCGACACCGTGACGGAAGTCGAGGTGCTCGTGAGCGAGAAAAAGCCCGAGGTGAAGCAGAAGGTTATACGCACCATCGTGAACCCGAACCCGTTCAAGATTTCCTCGAACATGGGTGTAAGCCGCAGCCAGAATTTCCAGATGGACCTTTCGCTTGCGCGCGGTGCCGCGGGTGACGGCGTGGCCGTGGGTACGGGCTCGATGGAAAACGTAGTGTACGAGGCGGGCGAGGTGGACGAACAGGCGCAGGTCTTGAAGGAAGTTCAGCCGACGTACCCGGCACGCGCCAAGAAACTCGGCATTTCGGGCTACGTGAAGGTAATGGTTGTCATCGACGTGTATGGCGACGTGGCGCAGGCGAACGTGATGAGCCTCGACCCGCCGGGTTACGGCTTCGAGAACGAGGCCCTGAAGGCAGTTCGCCAGTGGAAATTCAGTCCCGCACAGCTAGGCGGATATCCCGTGGCACAGAAGGCCACAAAGGAGTTCCGCTTTGTTAAGTAATTTAAAACGTCATTGCGAGCCTCGCAGAGGCGTGGCAATCTCGCTCCTGATTCTGCTTCTTACCGCGTTCTCCTGGGCTGCCGAGGATTACTTCTTCAAGGCGAACGAGCTTTACGACCAGGGAAAATACAAGGAAGCGGTGCCGCTTTACCGTGCAGCCATCGACGAGGGCCGTTACGAGCCTTTCGCATGGTTCAACCTGGGCAACGCGCTGGTGCAACTTGACCGCAAGCAGGTCGCGATGGTGGCCTACAAGCGCACCGTAGAACTCCTGCCGAATTTCGAGAAGGCATGGATGTTACTCGGTGACCTCTACTACCTCGCAGATTCTCCGGGCGATGCGATTGCGGCCTACAAGCGCGCCATCGAACTCGGGGTGGAATCGGACCACGTGCACTTTGCGCTTGCGGAATGCTACCTGAAGGGCCGCGACTGGACGCTCGCGCAGAAGAACTTCGAGCGGGCGCTGCAGCTGAACCCCGACCGCATGGATGCCTGGTACGGGCTTGCCGAAGTCTACGAGAAGCTCGGCGACTACGAGTACGCCATCAAGACCTTGCAGAATGCGCTCCAGATGACAGCTACCGCGGGTGCCGACGTGCATTTCACGCTTGCCTATTACTACCGCAGCATGGATTCCACGCGCCAGTCCCTGAACGAGATGGAAAACGGCCTGCTGATGGACCCCGAAAACGTTTCTGCCCGCCGCTACCTCGCGCAGATGTACGTGCAGAACAATTCCCCGTGGATGGCAATCTTCACGCTGGAAGAAGGCCTGCGGCACAACAAGGGCAAGGGCGACCTCAACCTGGATTTGGGGCAGATCTACTTCAACCAGAAGCGCTACGACGAAGCGTTCGAATGCTACATGAAGGCCTGGCTTGCGGGCAGTTCGCAGGGCCGCATCGGTGCCGAGAACGTGGGCCACGTGTATTCCAACGCGGGCGATACCGAGAAGGCCGAAAGCCTGTACAAGCGGATTCGGGAAAAGAAGTAGACGGAAAAAGTTCTAACGTTAGGGGATATATGAACATTTGCAAGTGCGTTGTTGGTTTATTTGCTGTTCTTGTTCTTTTTGCCTGCGGTGATGATTCGTCAGGAACCAAGGAACCAGATTCTCCGCGAAAAGAGGTCATTAGTTCGATAACCGATCCTAGGGATGGGCGCGTCTATCAAACGACGCAGATTGGGACTCAGGTCTGGTTTGCGGAAAACTTGCAGTATGAAACGGATTCCAGCTGGTGTTACGGCGATGATGTTTCCAATTGCGAAAACTTGGGCCGCTTGTATGCTGGCGGGACCGAAAATCTCTGTCCGGCGGGTTTCCACATTCCGTCGCAGCATGAGTGGGAAGAACTGATAGACTATGTCGCCGCTGTAGAGCCCGACATCCCGCCGGCCAAGAGCCTGCAGGGATATGGACAGACGTGGTACGTATCCGGAAATAATGCGTTTTCCTTTGGCGTTCCGGGGGCAGGCTACCGTTCTGTAGATGGTTCCTATCGGGAAAGGATGGTAAATGCTTACCTTGCAACATCAAGGGCGGGCTGTTATCAGGCTTTTATCTCAAACTACCATCTGAACTTCCTGTGTGACGATTCGATTGCGGGGGCTTCGGTTCGCTGCCTTAAGGACAGTTCCAATGCCGATGATGTCCTGCCCGTCTGCGATAAGCTGAATCTAAACGAAACCGTTTATGAAGGCAACGGGTATTACACTTGCGACAAAGATGGATGGCGTGCTTCGAATTATGCGGAATACAATGCTTACGGGAACGAGTGCGTTGAAAATAAGATTATCAAGGGGAATTTTACAGGCTTTGCCTATTTTATACGCTTCATTTGCGATAATGGTCGCTGGCGAGAGGCGACAGAAATCGAGAGGAATACAATCGACAAGGATTGCTCGAAGGCGACAAATGAAATTATCCAGGGACCCGTGGAGTTCTACAAGTACTATATCTGTTCGGATTCTGGCTGGAGAGTAACGAACATGTGGGATTTCCAGAAGGACGACTACTTCAATCCGGACGTTGAATATGGCACCCTGGCAGACCCGCGTGACCAGAATACGTACAGGACGGTGACGATTGGTGCCCAGCTATGGATGGCCGAGAATCTCAACTACGCCGATAGCGTGAAGACTCCGAACCTGAAGGGAAATAGCTGGTGCTATATGGACAATCCGCAGAACTGCGAAAAGGCGGGGCGTTTCTACACATTCCTGGCGGCTATGGATCAGGATACTTCCTTTGCAGACAATAACATCGAGATGCCCTTGGGATCGGTCACTCAGGGAATTTGTCCTGAAGGGTGGCATATCCCGTCTGAATTGGACTGGAACGCGCTCCTTTCGTATGTAATCGAAAGGTACGCTCAGGAGTCTGCTGTTGCTCTTTATGCTGGATTGGTGGAGGGCGCTTCGGTTAGTGAAATTTTCACCTATACCTATGCGTTTAAATCCGTTGTCGCATGGGATTTCGATTACTGGCGCGTCGCGAGCAATGCATCCGGTTTTTCCACTGTTCCTATGGGCCGCAGAGATCCTGACGGTAGCTTTGTGAATACGCAGGATAATTTTAATATCTGGCTTGCTTCGGAGAAACTTGTCCAGATGTTTATTGCGGGAGTGCCGGCAGGGGAAGATATTGCGAGCTCGGATTATTATCCGGTTATTTCTGCATATAACACATCGATTCCCGCGAGCTTGCTTCAGCAACCAGATGCCCGCAAATATGGTTATCCGGTCCGCTGTATCAAGGATTAACTTTCTACATTTGTAATCATGGCAAAGAAAAAGAAATTCTGGAAATCGAATAGTGGAGCCGCCGCATTCCGTGGCAAGGAAGACCGCATCCGCGAAACGCTCTCGCAGGTCATCAGTGGAGAAAGCAGGCTCCTGCACCGCCCGGATGAACTGTACGAGACTATCGCGAAGACGATTGACGATATCGAGGATTTCAAGGATGTCGGCCTGCAGCTCGAACTGCTTGCCTGGACGCTCCGCACGGACTTTCTCTCGTTCAAGGCAGACGACGAGGAACGCGACGACTGGGAAAGCCTCTTCTACGACGCGGGAACCTTCTTCGTGGAACTTGCAAGCCAGTACGATGACAAGGACTACATTGCCGACCTGATTCACGACCTGGCGCTCCGTCACGTGGGTGGGGAAGGCCGTTCCGTCGTTTTCCTCTCCCTAAACGAAGTCCTGCCTGACGAACGCGCGAAGGCGCTCATTGATGAACTTATCGCGACGGTTACGGAGGTCGAACTCCAGAACCGCGAAGACATCATCGATGCCATTACCGACATGGCCGATGCGCTCGGCGATTGCGAACGCTATACGAAGGCCGCCCTCCTGAAGGACCCGGACAAGAGCAACGCGACGCTAATCGATATCGCGAACGAGTACTTTGTCGCAGGCAACATCGAGCTTGCTAAGCAGTGGCTCGGCGACGTGCGCGACCCCGGTGCCGAAGACGAAGAAGCCTATCTCGACCTCATGGCGGCTATTGCCGACAAGGAAGGCCGCAAGTCCGATTGCCTCAAGATTGCAAATCTTTTGTACGAAAAATTCCCGAAGGTCATCAACCTAGCTCGCCTTTGCCAGCTGGTTGATGAAAAACAGGCCGATACGCTCCTCAGCGAACATTCCAGCTTCCGCAGCGGCGGCAATGTCGATACCGAATTCATGCAGTTGCTTCTCGGCATGAAGCGCTACGCGCTTCTCGAAAAGTATATCGACATGTACGAGAAGGACTTGCCTGCAGAGGATGCAGAAGTCCTGAACAGAATTTCGGATGAACTAGAAAAGGCCGGCCAGAAAGAACTGGCCGACCACATTCGAGAGTGGACCGTCGAGGAACCCGAGGATGCTCAGGCCTTCGACGACCGCGACAATTAATTACTTCAGGGCTGCAATGATAGCATCACCCATGCCAGTGGTGCCCACCTTGGTGCAGCCTTCCTGGTAGATGTCGCCAGTGCGGAAGCCCTGGGCGATGACCTTTTCGCAGGCAGCTTCGATAGCCTTGGCCGCTTCTTCTTCCTTGAAGGTGTAGCGAAGCATCAAAGCCACGGAGAGGATCTGGGCGAGCGGGTTAGCAATACCCTTGCCTGCGATGTCCGGAGCAGAACCACCGGCCGGTTCGTACAGACCGAAGGAACCTTCGGCGATAGAAGCGGACGGGAGGAGACCCATGGAACCGGTGAGCATGGCGCATTCGTCGGTGAGGATGTCGCCGAAGAGGTTCGGGCAGAGCAGCACGTCGAATTCACGCGGGCGCTTCAGGAGCTGCATGGCAGCGTTGTCCACGTAGAGGTGTTCGAGAGTGAGTTCCGGATAGTCCTTGATGACTTCGTTCACGACTTCGCGCCAGAGCACGCTCGTGGTGAGCACGTTGGCCTTGTCGATGCTGGCGACCTTCTTGTTGCGGAGCATGGCGGCGTCAAAGGCGAAGCGGGCAATGCGTTCGACTTCGTAGCGGCTGTACTTCATGGTGTCGAAACCGATTTCTTCCTTGGAGCCCGGAACGCCTTCGCGGCCCTTCGGCTGGCCAAAGTAAACGTCACCCGTCAGTTCGCGGACGGTGAGGATGTTGAAACCGTCACCGACGATGTCAGCGCGGAGCGGGCATGCGCCAGCGAGTTCCTTGTAAACGCGGGCCGGGCGGAGGTTGCAGAAAAGCTTGAAGTGCTTACGGAGCGGCAGAAGTGCACCGCGTTCCGGCTGCAGGTTCGGGGGGAGGTGTTCCCACTTCGGGCCGCCCACGGAACCGAAAAGAATACAGTCAGAAGCTTCGCCCAACTTGAGGGTGCTTTCCGGCAGCGGGGAACCGCTTTCGTCGTAGGCGGCACCACCGACGTTTGCCCATTCGGCGTTCACGTCGAAGCCGAACTTCTTGGAAACGACGTCCAGCACGCGGACAGCTTCTTTCATGACTTCGGGGCCGATACCGTCGCCCGGAAGCACTGCAATCTTGTAATTCTTGCTCATTGTTGAATCCTTGGTTTATAATTTGAACGGCGTAAAAATAGTAAATTGTAAGGTGTTCAAGGTTTTTCTTCGAGGTCTGAAGTGTTTTTTAGAATGTTAATTCTTGGTGTTTTGATGGTTTTTGTTGGCTGTGGTACAAATGAGAACCCAAAGCCTGTATCCGTTACGACTTATAGTGTTTTAGATTCAGTTCTTTTTAAAAAGTTTTTTGATGACAGAAACGCCGAGTTTGGTAATGAAATTGGTAAAATATTTGAAGATATTGAAAAGCTCAATGTAAGGCAAAAGTCTGATAGTGCAAAACAGCAATGTACTTATAAGGTTTGCTTTTCAGACGTTGACGGAGTCATAACTCGTCATCCTTGTTCCTTAGATTCTGCACTGCTTGTGAATGTGGTGAAGAAAATGAATGGTGAAGACTCTCTGAAGGGACTTCGTTTTAAACTGCAATCCATAAGCTACGCGCAATCTGTCATTGAAGACTTTCCGACAATGTCAAAAATAATTCTCAATGAGGATGGTTCTCTTGAAGCGACCTGTGCTTCAAAAGAAGGAAAGACTTGCAATCATCTTTATGCTCAAGTGGTTGTATCCAAGAAGTTTTCAATAGAGCGATTCCTAGAAGAAGAAGGTTCGACTTGGGTGCCGGAAAGTTACTATGTTAGCATCGATGAAAATAATTTCGCCAAAGATTTTGAAATGGCTTTACTGCTGGCCTCTATTTTTGAAAGGAGTTTTAAGCACTTCTATAGGGGAAATGAGGTTGATTCCTTGATTCCCTTTGAAATGTGTTATGAAAATGGTTTTGCGGTTCCCTGCGGATTGTCCCCAAAGGAACGTGATATTGTGAAGAAAACAGTTGAGAATTATGGGGATACTTTAATTGCTGTTACTTACCAAAAAAGTCTAACAATGAATGCTTTTGCTTATGATGGAATGACTAGCAAGCATTTTTGCAAATCCCAGGACGGAATTCATTGCAGTGAATTGTATGCGCTAGTGAGGGAGAAAAATGAAGAATTAGAGAAGTTCTGTAAAATGCTTGAAGAAAAAAATGTAAAACATACATGTGCCGGAGCGATGGATTTGTGTTACGCTGTAGGTTCTAGAATGGCTTTGTATCGCTTTAGCACGAAGGATTTATATGCGGCAAAAGAAGAACTGTCGCATGGAGATATAATGCCGAGCAGCGATGGGATGTTGTACAAAAAAGACGGAACATACCTAGGTTTCGAAAAAAACTCATCGCTGATGTGACAATGCCGCTTCCCGCGGGAATACGTTAATATTTGAGTTTATCGTGCAATCCGCACTGGCTTTACTGTGCCGTTCCGGACGGAGCGGAGCATGTAGACGCCCTGGACCTTGATGTCGCTAGTATTCTTGAGTATCGAAACGGCCTCGTCGATAGTGTAGGCGCGCAGGCGGCCGAGTCGGACGCCGTTCAGGTCAAATACGTCGTATGCCTGAAGTGTTTTCGCCTGCAGATGGACTCTGCCATTGATTGCAGTTGTGCTATCTTCCTGAAAATTGAAATATTCCTTGAGCCAGGTCATTGCCGGGCGGTCTTCACCAT
>NZ_DFLC01000019.1:0-58427 GCF_002374005.1 Fibrobacter sp. UBA3629
CGGCTCCGCCGCTCCGGAATAATCAATAATTTTGTTGAATCTACGAAATTAATTTTTAGAAGAACTCTGCTTGATTTTCTTGTAGAAATAAAAAGGATTTTTAACAGTATTTAAATAATCTTTCCGACCTTTTCTTATTGCATCGAGTAAAGATAGTCCAGAAATCACTCCTGTAGCAAGTAAGGGGGTGTTATAGTAAGAAATAGCGGCAATAGCAATATTTATAATATTATCAGATGCAATTGATTTTGTCATCCCTAATTTACTAGTTACGTTTTTTGAAGCATTCTCATATTTATGTTGAATTTCAGTGATCAATTCGTCATATTGTTTTTCATCGTTAACTGAAGATAACAAAATGGAATCATTTTGCAGCTCATTTTGAAAACTACGAAAACTTTCAAAAGAAGACCGTCTAACTTCCATGGCCTCCTTAAAATTCAAATTCTGTAATCCTGGGATGTTTAAATCAAAACCAAGTGTATGCACGTTACTTTTTTTTGTTGAAAACTGCATCTCATAAAACTGTTTCTCAAATTCATTATTCAAAATCACCGGAGAATTCAATTTGGAGCAAATATTATGTCTATATATAAAGAAATTAAATTTTTCTTTTATTGTTGTTATCACTTCTTGATGAACCCAGTTGTCATACTCATCCTTTTCAGGGATATAGTTCGGATCAATTACCATATACAATTTCCCTGCTTGTTCAAAAATATTTGTGGGTTTTTGATAACGTGCAAAATTACATTTTGAGCCAAAATCTCCATTAAATCGCATGCCGATATGATTAGAAATAGACAAAGCGTTGTTTGATCGATTTTGATTATCAAAATTCATGACTTCTATTTTTTCATTAAACCAATTATAGATGTTTTTATCTATATCATCAATGGACAAATCAGGAACTCTCATGTGTGGAATTCGCTCAGATTGAAAGCCCAAACTAAAAGGGTAAAACTTTATATATGCGGTATCGCACCTTACACCATCAACTAAGTTTTTCATATATAAAGCATTGGTACTTAGTTCTTTTTTAAAATCGTCATCGGTTTTCTCCTTGAACCCCATAATGCGATTATTCGCATTTATTAACTCAGCATCCGCTAAATTATATGAAAAAAGAGGATCGTCAATTAAGTATTTATCTAAAAAAAGGGAGCCTTGTAAAATTTCAGCCATTGAAGGTTTTTCAGGATGTTGCTGTAAGGATTGGATGATTTTTAGATTTCCATCTATTAATTCTTTTTCTATGTCTTCTTTTTTTTCTTTGATATAAGATTTATATTTATCTAACGCTTGTGTTAATTCTTCAAGAGAAATATTTTTATAGTTATCTTCAGCTTTTTGAAAAAGAATACTCTCATTCAAAAAGTCAAATGAAATGTTAGACATATTGTACGTCCTTTTGATAACAAACTTTCTTTTATTCATTTATGGGTACCTATAAAATACATCTTTTTCGTGAAAATAGGTTTCCTTTCGTTTCCACGACTTTAAAATGTCCAATTTGCGTCTGTTTTCTCTTTTTTTTCAGGGCCTTTCGGTCCGGATTTTCGCCCCGGGGGTACTCGCTGTGCGGGTTAGGCCTATTTCGGCCGTGCTAGCGCCATCATTCTGAACATGTTGTACGTGATGAACGAGGCGAGTATCTTCGCCTTCGTCTGTGTCTTACTAGTGAGAGATGTTGTTTTTTTTTGCGTTCGCGTTAGAGATCGAAGCCCGTAGGGCTGGGAGGGCCGCCCGTATCTGGCACTCGGCCCTCTAGGCGGAAAAATTGCGGCGTGAGGCCGCAATTTTATGCCGCGAGAGCCCGCCCCCGGCCCTGGCCGGGGAACGCCCTGAACTCAACAATATCAGCCGCGCCGCCGGCGACCAGCGGGATTCCATTCACAATGCCAGGCTGATTCCCCCGTGCATCATCGGGAAGATGTGTTTTTTTTAGAAAAATGAAGCCAGGGTATTGACAACCACTTTCTATTTGTTTATATTCGATAGTGAACAAATGTGCAATCGGTGAAAAAAGGCGGCATTTATGAGCGTGTATGTTGTCAGATGCATAAAAGAATATGTATATTGGGCCGAAAGGGTGATGGCTTATGATTAATCCCATATATGGTACAGATGTTTTGCTGAATGCAGCACTTTGGGTTGCGGAGCGTCTTCCGGAACAGGATCGATGCATCCATAAGCTGTTCAAGATCCTGTGGTTCGCGGACTTGCTGCATCTCAAACAGTACGGTCGTTCCGTGACGGGGGATACGTATATTGCCATGAATTATGGCCCGGTCCCGTCGGCCCTTTACGACATGATTAAGGGTAACTGTTCGCCTGAACTCCGCGTGTTTACGCAGTACGACAAGGGCTTTTTTGACATCTCGAAAAAGTGTAATACGGATTACCTGTCGGAATCGGATGTGGAAACCTTGCAGAGGGCTTTTGACGAGAATGCCAAATTAAGTTTTGACGGGCTTGTGCAAAAGTCGCATGCCTCTGCTTGGAACTCTGCGTGGAAAGAGGGCGAGAACACCTCAATCCGCATGAGCGAAATCCTTGACGAAATCGATGCCGATGACGAAATTCGCGAAATCGTGAAGAACGAGCGCGAAACCCTGGCTGCCCTGAGTGTAAAGAATGGCTGAAATCAATCTCGTTCCCGCCCTTATCCAAAGAAGGGAATGGAAACGCAGTTGAAGATTTGTGCCTCGGATTTCGCTTTCTTGGAGCATGATTCGTTTGTGGATTGTTCGGCTCTTTTTGTCAAGAGCGTGGCCGATTTTAAGGTGCTGATGCAAAACGGCCAAGTAAGCCTAATTGGAAATTTAGATTCTGATACAATGGATAAGGTCGTTTTGGCTGCGGCTGATAGTAGGCACTTGAACGTCTTTCAGAAAAAATTCTTTGATTCTGCGTTGTAGCGCGGACTGGGTTGACAGCCGTGTTTAGTTTGTATGCGGCGAGCAAGAAGAGCTGCGAATTGATAGCGGACTATGCAGGATTTTCTGCAAAAGTCCGCAAACCATATAGCCAAGGAACTCGGGCGACTTTATTCCGGGTTCTATTGAAAATGTGATAGAATCTGATGCACCTGAATCGGTGTACCGGAATCCGTTTCTTGTATCGGTGGCGAATCCAATGAATGCTGCGGCAACTACGACTTTTGCACAGACTTTTGCGCAGACTTTTGCACAGAAAATCCGTTCCAGATTCAAACAGGAATCGTCCTTCAAAAAGGCTTGTGATGGTTGCTTCCGCTTGATGGAATTTGTAAACCAAAATCCGAATATTTCATCGGGAGAATTGGCTGAATCGCTAAATCTTAGCCGTCGAACGGTTGCCACATACCTTAAATACCTCGTTGATGCGGAACTACTAAAACGCATTGGCCCCGACAACGGCGGCTACTGGGAGATTTTGGGTAATGGTAAGTAATGGCGATAATGTTGTGAAAGCCCGCTTCCTACCTCGGTCGGGGAACGCCCACTTTTGGCTGTCGAAAACATCATGGAGTATCTTTGCGATGCTCCCATGGAAGATTGAAACCAACGAGTTGGAAGAAATTTCAGTATGTGCAAAATCTATATTTTCTGCTATGCGGTTCATCCCGATCGGTACATTCTACGGCGATGCCGTTTATAAGTACGACGCCCCTCGGCAGGGGCGCCTGTTCGCGGGGCATCCTGGCCGCATCGAGCTGAATGCGGGGCAGAACTTCGAGATGGCGCTCCGCGACCTGGACGGGTTCGAACGCATCTGGGTCATATTCCAGTTCCACGAGAACGAGAGCTGGCGCCCGACGACGCGACCGCCGGTACCGCCCAAGGGGAAGGACCGCGTGGGAACCTTTGCCAGCCGTAGCCCTTACCGCCCGAACCCTATCGGGCTTAGCTGTGTACGTCTGCTTAAAATCGAAGGTCTTACTTTGTATGTAGACGAGGCGGATTTGCTGAACGGCACCCCGGTGCTCGACATCAAGCCGTATATCCCTATGGCGGACGCCTTCCCGGATGCGCGTGCGGGCTGGGTCGAGGAACAGGAAGGCGACCTGTGGACCGTCACCTCAACCGAAGATTTTGCAAGACAGAACCGCTGGATTGCAGAACATAGCGAATTCGACCTGGAAAGCTTTGCGCGCGTGCAGCTTTCCCGCGGGAACTTCTCGAAGGATGTGTTCGACAGTTCGCGCCGGCGCCTGACCGTTGACGAAAATGCAAAAACGGGAGTGCTTGCCTACCGCACTTTCCGCATCCATTTTACCTACGACGAATCGAGCCGCCTGGTTTGCCTGCAGCGCGTGTCGAGCGGCTATACCGCCGGCGATTTGAAAGAAGGCGCCGAGGACAAGTACGGCGACAAGCAGTTACATCGGGATTTTCTAGTTAGGTATCCCGACTCCCGTCGATAATCCACTGGCAGAGCGCCATGATCCCGTCGTAGTCGGGGAGGTTCTTGACGAAGTTCTGGCCCTTGCAGCGTTCGATGAACCCGCTCCAGGTCGCCTCGTTCTTGGCTTCGAGCCCGAGGTGTTCTTCGATGGCGCCTTTTGTCCACACCCAGATTCCCTGGTTGCGCAGCTTCATGTGGATGCTCTTGATGGGCTTCTCCGCCTCGGGCATCGCGGCCATCATGGCATACGCCTTCGCGGCCGATATGTTGCTGTGCTTGTTTACGGGGACGCCGTTCACGAGGCGCAGGTGCTGGTGGAACGCCAGCTCGCGGAAGAGGTTGCGGCAGGTCTTGAGATCGGGGTCGTTTGAATCGAGGAAGCCGTCGCGGGTCGCCGTGGTGAATGCGTAGTCGAGGTCCACGATGGCGCGCACGGGCATGTCCATCGCCGAGAGGACCTGCATGCTCTTGCGCGTGTTGCTCACGCCTCCCTGGCGCACGAGAGCGCACTTGATGAGAGCGAAGCTCTTGCCGGTAATGCGTTCGAAAAGTGCCGGGAGCACGCGCCATTCCGTCTTGCCTTCGGTCAGGAGCACGTAGTCGGCGAACAGGAGCTCGTTGCTGTTCGAAAGGCTGAAGAGCATCTGCAGCTGGCTCGGCGCATCCTGGATGACCTGGTGCACGGCGTCTTCCATCCGCTTCCGCATGAACGTTCCCTTCTCCTTGTTCTTGCGTATAAGGAGCGAGGTGCTCACGTCTTCGCTTGTCACCATCTGCGCGGAATGCGTCGCGTAGATGATCTGGTAGCCTTCGTTCGAGAGGTTCTTGAGCGCGACGCGCGTGAGTTCCACGGCCTGCGGGTGCAGGTAGAGCTCGGGCGAGTCGATGAGCAGCATGGTGCGGCTCAGGTAATGGTTGTTGTGGTGTTTCTTGATGTCGGCGAGGTAGCGCACGAGGGCCATCTGGATGGCGCGCTGGGAGCCTGCGCCCATGCGGTTGATGTCGCGTTCGAACCCGTCGTCCTCGTCGATGACCTTGAGGGTCGCCGTCTTGAGGAAGGTCTCGAGGGTCGGGATGGGGATGTCGAGTTCCACGCGAACGCTCGGGAACAGCGGTTTGAGCATCTCGTTCACGTCGTGGTCGAAGCTCTGGATTTCGGCGGCCTGATTCTCGCTGTGGGGGCTCAGCATCTCGCTGAAACGGCTGAGGATGTCGTTGAACTCGCCGCCGAATCGCCTTTCGAGCGGCTTGAAGATTTCGTGCAGGAGCTTGGTGAATACGCGGTTGCCTTCGAAGTCCCAGATGGCGATGGGTTCGGGGAACATGCGCCGGAAGGCGTGACGGAATTCTTCCGTCGCGCGCGTCCATTCCTTGCGCTTCTCGTTCCGGTGGTTGCTCGGGGTGAATACCCACATCTCGGCGTTTTCGGGATTTTCGCCGGGGACGCGCTGCATCTTCTTGATGCGGAGCCTTTCGGCGCAAAGGAACGGCTTGATCTCGGCGGCCTTCTCTTCGCCCAGGCGGTTGAGGACGGTTTCGGTGATGCCTTCGAAAACACCTTCGACTTCGACGGGCTGGTTCGGGTCGTCAAAGAAGGAAATGTCGAGCGAGAACTTGGACAGGAGCCAGCGGATGCCCATCAGGATGTTCGTCTTTCCGGCGTTGTTGTAGCCGATGAGGGCGGTGAATCCGCTCAACGGGAATGTCTGCCGCTGGATGGAACGAAGGTTGCTAATCGTAATCTCTGAAAGTCTGAGTGCTTGGGGCTGCATGTCTTCAATATATATAAAAAACGCCACCTTGGAAGGATGGCGTTTTCGTGGGACCTCCGGGACTTGAACCCGGAACCCGCGGGTTATGAGTCCGCTGCTCTAACCAATTGAGCTAAAGTCCCAGTTCGCCCAATATTAGCAAATATTTCGAAATCGTGCGGTCCCATTCGTAATGGAACCCGCTGTAGGCGTTGACCACGGCCTTGTCCCAGTCGGCGACTTCGTTGCGGTAGACGTGCAGCGCGTCCTTGAGGCGGCGCAGCATCTGGTGCGGGGCGTTCGCATCCTCGACGAGGAACGCGTTCGCGCAGCCGGCGGTTTCGGGGGCGTAGTCGTCGAGCATGGTCGCGACGCCGATGTTGCTGCCGGTGAGCGGGAGTGTCCCCGCGGCAAGCGCCTTGAGGATGATGGAGGTGGAGGGCTCGCGGATGTTGGCCGCAAAGAGGATGTCGGATGCGGCGAGGACTTCACGGAGAGGTCCGGTGTTCTCGGCCCCCTTGGCAAGCGGCCACACGTGCAGGATGTCGGGGTACTGGTGCGCGAAGTCCTGGTAGTAGTTCCATTCGGGGGCGTCGGGATACATGCCGACGATGACGAACACGTCCTGCTTGGTGATGTCGGCGAGGATGGTGGCGAGCGTCTCGGAGGTCTTGCCGGCTTCTTCGTCGAGGTGGACGTAGAGGGCGAGCTTCGAGTCGAAGTCGATGTTCAACTTCTTTTGGAGGGCGAGCTTCGCCTTGTGCTTCGCTTCCTTGATGGGGAGGTTCTCTTCGCGGTTGAAGTCCCACACCTTGTAGCTCACGCCGAACTGCACCCCGATGAGCTTGTCGGCGTTGTAGTTCAGGAACCCGCTGAGTCCGCCGGGCAGGTTCGTGTTGAGCATGGCGTCCCGGTAGCCGGGCGAGGGGAACAGGACCTTCTCGGCGTAGCAGATGCCCGCCTTCAGGAGGCTCACCTTGCCCCAGAATTCGTAGCCGTCCATGTTGAAGTCCTGCGGGGGCAGTCCAATCTTCTCGATTTCGCTCGCCGGGATATGGAAGTCGTAGGTGATGTTATGGACGTTGAAGAAGAAGGGGGTGCGGCCTGCGTAGTTCGTGTAGGTGGTGCGCGCTAGCGCTCCGACGAGGGCGCCGCCCCATTCGTGGCCGAGGATGGCGCTGCACTTGAAGCCGCTTTCTTCGGCATAGGCGAGGGTCGCCGACGCGAGGAAGGCGAACCGCAGGTGGTTGTCGCTGTAGGGGAGGTCCTTGGGCGGGCCGTAGACGTAGGGCCGGCCGAAATATTCGTCGTTGTAGATGTAGGTGTGCAGGGGGTCGGATTCCGACTTCCAGACCTCGTAGGGCTTGCCCTGGAGGCGCTCGGTGCCCCGGAATACGCAGTGGTAGTCGGTCGTGTCCTGGAAGAGCCTCTTGTAGAAGGGGGAACAGGTGACGACGTTCACCCCGGCACGGGCGAAAGCGTCGGTCAGCCGGTTGACTGCCGTAGCGAGTGGGCTTGGCGTTTGCCAGTTGCCAGCTTCGGGGCTTACGACTAGGATTTCCATTCCCTGAACACCTCTCCAAATAAAAATTTACCATTAAAGGCAATATAAGACAAATTTATTTATTTAAATTACATTTTGTAAGACCCCCTTGCCTATAAGGGTGGGTAATCGGGTCATTTTTGAACTAAAATCCACGAGGTTTTGAAAAATGAAGAAACTCTTTCTTGCTGCTCTGGCCGTATCGGTCGCTTTCGCGCTGACCGGATGTAAGGGCGCCAACGAAAAGCGCGGTGACGAGCATCTGCAGGCCAACCGCTACAAGAACGCCATCAACCAGTACCTGGACGCCCTCAAGAAGGGTAAGGTTTCCGATGAGTTCTATGACAACTTTACCCTCGCCCTCGTGCGTGCCGCCAATGCGGAAGCCAAGGCCGACATCAACAGCAGCCTTTTGAGCGGCTACTTCGACCGTGCCGTTTCCAACGTGCCCAAGGTCACCAAGCCGGAAGTCATCGAAGAATTCGTGACAAGCTACGCGAACGTGGGCAAGGTCCAGGCCGCCCAGGAAGGTATCGACTACGGCACCATCCTTCAGGCATTCGCAAAAATCGATACCGCGCTTTCCGTGGCCAAGCGTACCAACACTGCCGAAGCTGCCGTGAAGACCATCCGTAACGAGGCCGAAAAGCTTTACGTTTCGAAGGCCCTCCCCGAAGCTAACGACGAAAGCGATCCGGTGGTCTGCGAATACATGCTCCTCCGCATTGCCGAAGTCGCTCCCGAAAATGCCGACGTGAAGGCGGCGCTCAACAAGAGCCGCAAGAGCACCCGTGGCTACTTCCTCATCTTCGGTGAAAACATTCCCGACCCGTCCGGCAAGCACCGCGTGGACAAGTGGGGCTACGTGATGGCCCTCCCGACCATCAAGATTACCCCGACCTCCCTGAGCGGCGAACTCCAGTTCTGGGCCTCGACCGGCAACAACACCGTGCTCGACCCGGAAAAGATCACGCTCGTCTCTACGGAAGGAAAGACCGTCACGGCCAAGGCTGGCACCGGCTGGTGCGAAGCCGAAGTGCTCGTGGGCAAGAAGGGCGACGAGAAGATCGAGAAGAAGCGCCAGAACCTGAAGAGCGGCGAAAAGGGCAAGCTGATGAACGAATTCCAGTGCGGCCTCAATGTCTCGTTCTCCTTCGAGAAGGGATTTGTCCCCGACTACATCCATTACAAGGATGACTTCGGCGAAGGCAAGAAGTTCCTCGGTCAGTAATCGACGACGCGACAGAAACTGCACAAGACCCCGGCTCCGCCGGGGTTTTTCATTGTACCGAAGGCGCCCGCGAAGCCCTCCCTAATCGTATCTTAGCGAGGGCCCACAGCAAAACGCAGGCTGCAATCGGGACGAGTATGTTCCACGGTCCGTGGTAGCGGATGCTCCCGGGAATATTCATCCAGATATAGACGAACACGATGTGGGCGGTGTAGATGTCGATGCTGCAGCGGCCCATTGCGTTCGTGGGCCTGAAGTCCAGCAGGTTCGGCCACTTACGGACGATGGCGCAGATGCCGAGCATAAAGACAAAGAAGTTTGCGAAACGGAGCGGCCCCACGTGGACCTTGCTCGTGAACGCTTCTGCGGGAAGCGGGAGCGCGATAAACTGGTGCGACCACAGGAAGCAGAAGACGAGCGCTATGACGATGGCCGGCGAAAGTGAGCGGACCAGGGCGACGGTACGCGGGTGACCGGCGGATTCGTCCTTGCGTGCGAGCTTCCACCAGGCGGCGACGGCCGTTCCCGAAAAGTAGACGCATTGCCAGGCGAAGGGGTCGAAGTCCCCGTGGTGGATCCACTGCGGGAAGGCTGAATTGACCAGGTCGCGGAGCCCGAACTGTGCGGCAATCCAGACGGCAAGCGACGGAAGCCAGAGCGCGAAAACTTCGCGCTTGCGTTTTGCCTTCAGGAACAGCGGCATGGCGACGGGACCGAGCATGAGGAAGATGACATAGAGCGGCAGAACGTCGAGCCATTCGGGTGTGTTTACGAGCGTAAGGCTCCAGAAGCTACCTGCGACGGGGTGCCCGTAGATGGACTTGAACAGCGTGGCGGTCTGCGGCATTATGGCAAGCCCGGCGATGGCGAGGGCTGCAAGCGTTGCGATGTGGTAGCGCCAGGTCTTGAAGGCGCGGGCGAACATCCAGCGCTGGCCCGGGTCCTTTGCGCTTTTGCTTGCGGCGGCGAGCAGCCCCACGAATCCGGAGAGGAAAAAAAAGCCTTCGGCCGCACTGAAGAAGCCGAAGCACTGGTAAAGGTAATAGGAGATGGGCCTTCCGAAATGGTCGAGGGTCATCTGCAGGAGCAGCAGGCCGCGGATGGAATCTAGTGCCCTTATCCTCACGGATTATCCCGTGGCGTTGCGCCTGCCGGAGGCTAGAAGCTCGCCTTTGCGCTGATACCCATCGCGAAGTCGGTCTCGATCTGGTCGGCGAAGTTGTAGCCACCCCAGAACACGAGTTCGGTCTTCATTGTGGGATAGAGGTAGAGGTTCAGGCCGAGGTAATGGTAGTCGTCGTCCTCCTTTTCGAGGTCCTTGTTGTGGTATTCGTAGCCCACGCCCATGCTGAACTTCTTGTGGATGATGAAACTGGGTTCGATGGCGAACATCATCTGGTCTTCGGTGAAAATCTGCACGTCGGCATCGTAGCGGTCGTCGGCCAGGGCCACGAAGAAGCTAGCTCCCAGGTTGAAGAAGTCGTAGTTGAAGCTCGGTTCGACGAGGAAGGAGTGGACCCCCTTGCCCTTGTAGGGGTGGATTCCCCATACGGCGTAGACCCCGTAGTTCATGTTCTCGAGGCTCTTGGTGTAGTCGACTTCGAGACCGAACACGTAGGTGTGGCTGCGGCCCATGTCCTTGCCGAATACCCAGTCGACGCTCGGGGTGAGCACGAGGTGCTGGTCCACGTGGTTGACGAGCGGGTAGGAATAGGTGGCGAAGAGCGCCGCGGAATGTTCGTTGTTCTCGGAAGCGCCGAAGTAGACCTTGCCCGAGCCGTACTTTTCGTTGCCGACTTCGATACCGGCACCGCGCAGGTTCTGTTCGCGGACGATGACGGCGTAGCGGGCGGGGTCGCGCCAGTAGTAGTAGTTGAAGGCGCCTGCGCTATAGGTGAGGTCGCCGAACACGAGGCCGATGTCGTGGGTGATGTCCCAGCGGAGCTCGACACCGTCGAAATTGAACTCGGTGTACTTGCCGCCGTCGCCCATGGCGGTCGAGTGCGCGTAGAAGTGGCGCCTGGTTTCGGAGGCTTGGTAGTTGCCCAGGGTGTCCTGGTAGCTCGTGTGGGTGTTCGCTTTGACGGTCACGGAAACGTTCTCGTCCATGTTCGCCTTGGCGGAAAGGTCGATGTCCTGGTTTGCGGCGTTGATGGGGCTGAAATGCTCGTCGAAATAGCTACCGTAGTCAAAGTTGACGGATCCGTGCAGTTCGACATCAACGGCGAGCGCGAAGCTTGCGGACATGAGGGCGATGGGCAGAATGAGTTTGCGCATAAAATCCTTCTAAAAAAGTTTCTTGGCAAAAGATAGAAATATATCTTTGAAAAACCCAATGTCCAGAAGCCGTTTGTTTTGTATTTTTGTGGATATTTAGGAGCTTTATGAAATTTCGCAGATTCTTTTTTGCAATGGGTGTCCTTGCGTTCCTTTGTGCGCAGGCGTTCGCGCTGACCGCCGACGAGGCCATGGAAAAGTCGAAAACCTGGTTCAAGTCGGGCAAGGCGTGGAAACTCGAGTTCCAGGTGCAGATGTTCTATTCGGAATCTCCCGACATCGTAAGCCAGAAGGGAAAGCTTCTGGTGGCCGACGGGGACCGCTTCACGCTCGATGTCGCTGGAATCAAGTTCTATAGCGATGGCGAGAGCATGTGGCAGTACAATCCGGAACAGAAGCAGGTGCTCATCAAGGCGATTGAGGACCTGTCGTCGGCGTTCCACCCGTCGGAGCTCCTGTTCAAGTATCTTGGCTGCAAGGCGCGCGAGCTGAAGGAAGCCGAGTTCAACAAGCAGAAACTCTGGGTGCTGAAGCTCGACCCGTCCAAGTACGCGGGGCAGTTCGACCAGATGGAAGTCTGGCTTTCGCAGAAGGATTTTTCGCCGGTGAGGCTCTTTACGGTCGACCCGTCCGGGAACGCGACCTGGTACAACATTATGAACCTGAAGGTGGTGAAGCAGGTTTCGCCCGATGACTTCAGGTACAAGCCCGTAAAGGGCGTCGACGAAATCGACATGAGGTGACGATGGATGTAAACTTGTACAAGGCGCTGCGGCGTTCTCTTGCTGCCGTGACGCTGGCCTCGGCCGGTGCCCTCGCCGCAAACCAGACGCTTTTCAGCAACTGGACCTATTCTGTCGCTCCCGGCGGAACGGATGGCGCCCTGTGGGTGTTTTCCCGCGGAAACGTGAATAGTGGCGTGACGCTTCTGAGTCTCAAGGTGTCGGCTTCGGGACAGGTCCAGGTGGACGATGCCGTCCAGGATGCGGTCTCGGATTCCACGACGGCTGTCCAGGACGGAATCTTTATCGATGTCAATGCGGAACGCAGGCGCATCCCGGTCGCATCTGCCGGCAGGCTCGGGACCGTATTCCCGATGTATGGGCTCAAGCGCGACAGCAGCTTCCTTCAGCCGAAGGGGTTCATCTCGGTTCGCGGGATCGGGAACGTTGTCGAGACTCCGCTGGAACTTCCGGTAGCGGCGGAAGATGTCGAATCGGCGATGGACTATGCCGTGAGCGGGCTTGCCTTCGATTCCTCGAGTTCGACATTGTGGATTGCCCGCGGGATCCTGGGGCTTACGGGCTACAACATTTCGAAGGGGGCGAACGACCCGAAGGAGTTCCGGCTGATTTTTGACCGAGACTCCAAATCGCTCGATACGCTCAAACTGAATGCGACGAAGGATCTCTCGAAATATACGGAGGTGCTCGATGTCGCCATGGATAACGATGCGGGAGACTTGTGGCTTGCGACTTCGCGCGGACTCTGGAAAATGGCCCGTGACGGCAAGCTCTCGCTTGCTTCCAAAGCGCTCGATACCATGCGGGTGACGGGTGTCTGGGTCGGGGGCTCGCCGCTGCAGGTGATTGCGGAAACGCAGTCGAAGGGCAAGGATCCGGTCGTGGGTGCGCTCTGGCGCAAGAAGGCCGGCGCCTCCGGTGACTTTGCGAAGATCCCGTTCCTTGACCTTGACGGCAAGGCCCAGAAAAAGGATGTCTATGACAATGCCGACTACACGGTGAGCGACATCGCGTTTGTCGGAAGCATGGCGTTCGTTGGCGTCCGGACGGTGGGCGGCTCCGTTAGCGGGTTGCTGAAGCTCGATTCCCTTGGATTCCGGGCCTACGAAGTCGACGAGGACGAACTCGCCTGGCTTTACGGGTTCGAGATGGGCGTCACCGACCGTGACGTGGTTATCTGGTCGGTTACTTCGTTCCCGCTGGCGAAGGGGATGACGGGGCTTGCTGTCGCTGCGGACGGGAACGGCGTCTCCGTTTCGGCCGATACGGGCAAGACCTGGACTCCGGTCCTGAACCGAGCCAAGCTGGGCGGCGACCTGGGGACGGTGCGTATGGTGCCTTCGGTCATCACGGCGGGCTCGGAATCGCTTGTTTCGTACAAGGTAAGCAAGGACTCGAAGATTACCATCGAGGTGTTCAGCTACGACATGCGGAAGGTGCGCAAGATCGTGAAGTCGGCTCCGCGCTTTGCGGACAAGTCTCGCAGTACGAATGCGAGGGAAGACGTGTGGGACGGCCTTGACGACTACGGCAATCCCTGCACCATGGGCGTCTATTACGTGCGCGTGAAGGACAATCATGGGCATGTGGGCTGGGGCAAGGTCATGTCGCTCGGAGGGGGTCGCTGATGCTTATGCGTAAGATTTCCCTTGGTGCCTTGTTTGCCCTTGCCCTGTTTGCGTCTTCGGCTGTCGCTGGAGTCGTGGACAAGAAGGCTGCGCTTGGCGGCTACGACGGATTCGTGGAACGCATGGGGGCGGGAACCCGCGAACTCGGCCGCGGCAATACGGGTTCTGCGGATACATCTGCCATGCCCGGTGCCTATTGGAACCCGGCCATTCTCGGATTCCGGCAGAATTTCAATTACACGCTCAATGCAGAACGCCGCAGCCTGGACCGCACGGGCGGTTCGCTTGGACTTGAAACCTCCGTCGGAAACCGCATGGGGATTGGCTTTGCCATGCTCTACCGCGGCGATATCGATTTCGAGGTGATTGACGAGGATGACCAGACTCTTGGATCGGCGACCCCGTTCTTCTCGATGATGTATCTCGGGTTCTCCTTCAGGGCAACGCGTCGGGATGCCTTTGGCGTGTCGCTTTCGTTTGGCTATGACAACATGGACATCGCGGAGTATTATGATGACCTGGACATGACCGACGGGTTCACGAGTCCGATGGCGCTCAATTTCGGGTGGCTTCGCCAGTGGAACGAAAAGTGGTCGTCGTCCGTCGTCATCCGGAATATCAGCTTTAGCAAGAACCTTTCGGCGCGCTGGACTCGCAGCCCGAGTTCCGATAACCGCATCCCGTCGACGGAGGGCGTGCGCCCCAAGGTGCTGCAGGTAGGCCTTGGCTACCGTTCTAAAATCATGGGCAAGCCCGTGTATGCATGGATGGAAGCGCTTGACTACCAGGTGGCGGATACGCTTCTCGTGTTCGACCCGCAGCATCACGTGTGGACGGGCCGTGTGGGTTTCGAATGCGAAATCATTCCCGCGGGAACCGTGCGTATCGGCATGGATGATTTGAATGCGATGCTTGGCCTCGGATACAAGTTCGATGTGCGCATTGGCAAGAAACGCTACCTGTTCGACGTGAACTATGCCTTGACTTACGAATCTAGCGCCGGGCTCTTTAATCCGTTGAGTTTTGGCGTGAGGGGATTTATCCCGTGATAAGTTCGCTGTCGGTCCGGAACGTTCGAAGCCTGTCTGGAGGCGCTTCCGATTTTCGCGAGTTCGCCTTTTCGCATGGGGTGAACGTTATCCATGGGCCGAACGGCTGTGGCAAGACGACTGTGCTTGAGGCTGTGCACCTGCTTTTGCAGGGGTTCTCGTTCCGGGCGCGGGACCTGAAAGAACTGATTGCCTGGAATGCCGACGAGATGATTTTACGCGGGTCGTTCTATGACGAATCCCACGAATGGAACCGTGCGTTGCAGGTGGGAAATGCCGGAACGGTCGTAAAGGAAAACGGCTCGCCGCTTCGAACGGCGTCGTCTTTTTTCGGGAAGATGCCCGCGGTAATCATGCAGCCGTCCGATATCGAACTTTTGCGCGGTGCGCCCGAAGTGCGCAGGCGTTGGCTCGATGAAATCCTCTGCTTCCGTTCGGCGGCGAACGCAAGCGTGCTGCGCAACTACAAGCGCGTGCTTCAGCAGAGGAACCAGTGGCTCAGGCAGTTCAAGAAGGATGGGAATGCGGTCGGAGGCGAAGACCTTTTCCAGGTGCTGACGGGCCAGCTGGTGGAACTCGGGGCGAAACTCTGGTCGATACGGCTGGAACTTTCCAAGGAAATTTCTCCCATCATCACGGGTTACTACAGGCGCCTTTCCGGTGGTGTAGACGAGATTACCTGCGATTACAAGAGCTCGATTCTTAGGGAATTCGATGCGTCCGGAATCCCGAACGAAGATATGCTGAAGAATGCCTTCGCGGAAAAGCTTGCGGGGCTTGAACTTGTAGAAAAACTGCAGGGAATCACGATGTCGGGACCTCACAAGGATGATCTCGCGCTTTGCGCCTCGGGATATGAGATGCGTTCGGTGGGATCGCAGGGACAATGCCGTTCGGCGGCTATCGCCATGCGCTTTGCCGCGGTCGATGTTGCTTCCCGCTATCTAGCGAAGCCGGTCCTTTTGCTGGACGATATCTTCGCGGAACTCGACGTGAACCGCCGCGATGCGGTCGCCGCGCTTGTTCGCGAGAAGGATTGCCAGGTGCTGATTGCCACCCCGCAGTTCGAGGAACTGCCTTTTAAGGCGGATTCGGAAATTTCTTTAAGCGACTAGGGAGGAGTTCCTCCTCCCTAAGACCCTCCCTAAAACAAAAATAAAGGCCGCCTTGCAGCGGTCTTTGTTTTGAATTTGGAAAGGTTCGCGCGAACTTTTTTACTTCTTCAGCAGGTCACGGATTTCGGTGAGGAGCTTCTCTTCGGCGCTCGGCTCAGGAGGGGCCGGAGGAGCAGCCGGGGCTTCTTCCTTCTTGCGCATGTTCTGCATGAATCCGAGGAACTTCTTCATCACGATGAACACCACGATGGCGACGATGAGGAAGTCGATGATGCCGCCGATGAAGTTGCCGTACGGGATGGTCACGCCGTTAGCGGTGGTGTAGGCGAGAGCCTTGAGGCCTTCGCCCGCGTCCTTGCCACCGGCCATGGAGATAATGGCCGTGACACTCGGCATCACGATGTCGTTCACGAAGGAGGTGACGATTTTACCGAATGCGCCGCCGATGATAACACCGATGGCCATGTCGACGATGTTGCCCTTGAACGCGAAGGCCTTGAACTCTTCGAGAAGGGACGTTGCTTTACCTTTGATACCCATATGGGCTCCTTTGTTGATTGTTGTCTATTTTAAAAAATAGTATTGTGGCCCGTGTTGGCAACTCATTTTTCTAAATTTGGCGCGCTATGTCATGGTTGATTCTGGCTTTCGCCTCGGCTGTTTTTTTGGGCCTTTATGATCTTGCGAAGAAAAAATCGGTGCAGGACAATGCCGTCCGCCCGGTTCTCTGCCTCTGTAGCGCCTTTTACGCCCTGTTCATGCTCCCGCTCCTGCCCCTGGGCTTCTGCGAGCCGCTTTCGCTGCACGACCACCTGCTGCTGATGGCGAAGGCGGTCATCGTGGGCCTTAGCTGGCTCTTTACCTACAATGCTATCGCGCATATGCCGCTTTCGATTTCGACCACGATACGCGCACTGGCCCCGCTCTTTACCATCATGATTGCGGTAGGCTTCATGGGCGAACGCCCCTTCCCGCTCCAGTGGGTGGGGATTGCCGTCTGCATTTTTTCCTACATCGGGCTGAGCCTTGCGGGCAGGAAGGAGATGGGACATTTCTTCAGCAATGGCTGGGTGGTGTCGATGCTCATCGGGACGATCCTTGCCAGTTGCAGCGGGATCTACGACAAGTTTATCTTGCAGCGCATGAACTTCGAGCCGATGACGGTGCAGGTGTGGTTCAGTATCTACATGCTTGCAGTCCAGTTCATCACGACCGCCTTCACATGGTACCCGACCCGTAAAAAGACGACCCCGTTCCAGTTCCGCTGGAGCTTTATCGCTGTGGCAGCCCTGTTGATTGTTGCGGACCGCTGCTATTTCCTCGCCGTAAGCCACGAGGGAGCCCTCATCTCGATCATCACGGTGCTCAGGCGTTCGAGCGTGTTCATCAGCTTCTTGGCGGGAATTCTCATTTTCCGTGAAAGGAAGAGCAAGCTCAAGTTCGTTGCGCTTCTGGGTGTGGTGCTCGGGCTCTGCCTCATCTCCCTTGGCAAGGGTTAGAAAATTTTTTTATAATGCATGGCATGAAAAAGATTGGCATTACGGGTGGCATCGGTGCCGGGAAGTCCTTCCTGGGCAAGATGCTTGTGGCGCGCGGGTTCCGCGTGCTCGATGCCGATATCGCCGTCCATGAACTCTATGCGCACGACAAGGACCTCCGCGACAAACTTGCAAAAGCATTCGGGAAGGAATGCCTAACGGAAGACGGAGTGGACCGGCGGTTCCTTTCGAATGTCGTATTCAAGGACGCACAGGCGCGTGAACGCCTCGAAAGCGTTGTCTATCCGTACTTGGCGCGAAAGGTTACGGATTTTTTCGGATCGCCTGCGGAATCCATGAACGAAAAATATCGGTTCGTGGAGGCGGCTGTCCTTTCTCGTGCGCCTGCGATAGTCGAAATGCTCGATGAAGTCTGGATTGTGGAGACTGCCGAGGAGATTCGCCTGGAGAGGCTCGCGACCCGCGGAATGACGCGTGAAGAAGCCTTGCGCCGCATAGACAATCAGCGCGGGCTTTTTGAACCCGCGCGGTTTAATGGCAAAGTTGTCCGCATTATTGAGGACAAAAGCGTTATCGATTCCCTTTTGAAATAGCGCCTTTCAGATTGAAGTAGCGGATGCTGCCGTCGCGTAGGGTCTTTTCGACTTGGACGGCTCCGTTCTTGAATATAAGCCTGTTTCCTGCGGCGCGAATCTTGGCGCCCGGCTTCGTGACGGCGATGGCGTCGAGGTCGTAGGGCTCGGGCTTGGAGGCTCCGACTTCGTAAACCTTGCCTGTTGCGGCAATCGCCTGCAGGGAACCTGCGAGGTAGGCGAAGGGGGCGTTCCAGTTGATGGCCACTTCGTTTGTCGCATAGCTGCAGGAATTGTCGTAGTAGGATTTTGCTGGCGCGTCGGCATCGATGTGGCTCTTGGCGCAGTCGTTTGCAGAGGAATTCGGGCCGCCCACGAGCATCCCGGGGACAGGCATTTCGATCGTATCTCCCTCGCTCGGGCGGTGGTGCGGGTGCAAGACCTGATTTACGCCCCACCCCGTGAGGTACGAGATATCGAGCGGGTTTCTGCCGAGGAGGTAGTCGAGGATGCCCTGCGCCGCGTCGAGGTATTTCTTTTCCTTGCTCAGGATGTAGGCATGGATGAGCACCATTCCCTTGTTCGCCACTACGCTGTTGGAACCCCAGTAAAAGTCCGCGTTGTCGATGGCAAGGCCGTAGCCGTTGTCGGGCATGTCGATATAGCTGTCGGCAAGCGTGAAAATCAGGTTTCTCGAAGAATCCACCTCCGCTTCGCCAAAGAGGTGCGGATTCGTGGCGATGGTGAATGCGGCGAGCGCATATACGGTCTGCCAGGCGGGAAGCTTGCTGCGTTGCTTCGAGATGGGATTGCGTTCGACATCCTCGAGCGCGACCGGGTTGCCGGTGATGCGGTAGAGTTCGGCGGAGCCCCAGATTTTTTCGTCGATGGCGTTGCCGTCGCTGTAGGTGCCTGTTCCCACGTCGCTAGGCTGGGAGTAGTAGACGCGGGGATTTTCCGTGGCCCACCAGCGGGCTCCGGCGGCGGCCTTGGCACATTTTTCTGCAAATTCGGGGTCGAAGGGCTTGTAGATGTCGGCTGCGAGCGCGGTTACGCCTACGAAATCCCAAGTCGCAGTGACGCTCTTACCGATGGCATAGCGCTGCTTGACCACTTTTTCGGGGAGCACCATGCCGGCGAACTGCTTCGTGGTAAGCTTGTGGAATACGCCTCCGTCGCTGTCCTGCATCGTAAGCATCCATTCAATATTCCAGCGAATTTCGTCGAGGATGTCGGGAACGTCGTTCTTGCTTTCGGGGATGTTCAGGTCCAGGGTGTCGAAATAGTCTTTGTTATGCTGGTAGAGTTGCAGCAGGGTGTAGGTGGAAATGCCGGAGTTCACGATATACTTGCCGTAGTCGCCTGCATCGTACCATCCTTTGGCTCCGTTGAATGTGGAGGTGAGGTCCGTCCGCCCGGTAGAAGGGTGGTACATGACTGCCGTATCCGGGGTTCCCATGGCACGTGCGTACTTGCCTGCGAATTCTTCGGTGAGCTCCGTGGAGGAACGCTGGAAGTAGAAAAACTTGAGCGAAGCCTTGGTGACGCCTTCCAGGGCGTTGTCGCTGATGATAATCGGGTGCCCGATTGCTTCTCCGTCGAGATAGGCCTGGTAGGTTCCCGGCGTCGTGAGTTCGGAGAAGTTTACGAGGGAGGCCTCTTCGTTGGCGCTTTCCCATAGGATGGCGTCGGGTGCGGTCACGGTCAATGCGGTTTTCCCGTCCGCATCCTTGAAGATGATTTCTTTGCCTGCGGCATCCGTGACGGCGATGTGCTTGGGGCCGTTGGTCAAGAAGCCGACCTGGTTCTGGTAGGCCGTTGCTGCGAAAGCCGTTGTTGCGGCAAGCATCGAAGTGAGAAGAATTTTATTTGAATCCATACATCCATACCTTGGTTTGTCCTAAAATTAAATCCCTCTCGAAGTGCAGGGAATGTTTTTCTCGAGCAAAAGTGTTTTCGCTTGAAAACAAAATGAGTTTTGTTTACGGGGGTGTCCGGAAAGTGTTGAAATGTATTGTAAGGACCCTTGCGATTTGAAGAAAAATGTTATAGGAAACTCTCTTTTTTTGCAAAATTTTGGGGAATTGTGGACATCTTATCCATGCAAATTCCTTTATTAGGGTGAAAAATCGGGCTTTTAGGGGGTATTTTTGGGTAAGGGATGATATTGTTGGTGTAAAAACGGGAAAAAGAGGAAATTATGGGAACGAAGTCGTTACTATCCTTCTGTTTGGTGATGTCGGGCATGTCTCTGGCCGCGACGCAGGCAACCTTCTACGTGTCCCCTTCGGGCAATGATGCCGCAGACGGCTCGAAGGATGCTCCCTTCAAGACGATTACGCAGGCCCAAAAGGCTGTGCGTGCCATAAACGGCTCCATGACGGGCGACATCGAGGTGGTTTTACGCGAGGGCACCTACGTGCTTCCGTCAACCGTCAACTTCACGGAAGCCGATGGCGGCAAGGACGGCCACTATGTGCGCTACAAGGCCGCTGAAGGTGAACGCCCGCTGATTACCGGCGGTATGCCCATTACGGGCTGGACTCTGCACGACGAAGCGAAAAACATCTGGAAAGCCGAAGGCGTGGAAGGCCGATTCCGCCAGCTTTACGTGAACAACCGCAAGGCGGTTCGTGCTTGCTTCCCCAACGTGATTGATGCAAAAGAAAAAGGCAACGGCGGTTTCGACCACGATTTCGTGCGCCTCACGAAGGTGGACTCTACGGGCCGCGCCTTCGATGTCTCTGCCGACTACGTCAAGAATATCAAGAACATCGAAGATGTCGAAATTCACTTGATGATTGCCTGGTCCGAAAACATCCTGCGTCTTGAAAAAGCCCAGGTGAACGGTGGTACCGCAAAGCTCATTCCCAAGGATCCTGAACGTACCAAACTGTTCCACCGCGCTTACCCGATGCTCGGTACCGCTTTTGCGAGTAATCCGCCCAAGCAACAGGTTTTCTATCTCGAAAATTCCTACGACTTGATTGACGCTCCGGGTGAATGGTACCTGGACGAAAAGAATCAAACGCTTTATTACAAGCCCCGTGAAGGCGAAAGCATGGCGACTGCCCACGTGGTTGCTCCCCGCCTCAATACCTTGTTCAGCGTCTTGGGTAAGGATACCAAGAACAAGGTGGGCTACATGAGTTTCGAAGGCCTGACCTTCGCCCATTCCAACTTTACACGCCCTAGCGAAGAAGGCTTCCTGGATTTGCAGGCGGCAAACTTCAACGTAGACGTGCTTCCGGATCCAAGTCGCGGAAACTGGGAAAAGCTGAATAGTAACAAGTATTTGCTGTGGCGCCCCGATGCGGCGTTCCGCGTTGAAAATGCGCATCATTTCTTGGTGCAGGGTAACGTGTTCTCGCAGATTGCGGCTACGGGCCTGGACTTTGTCTCTGGTACCAACGACGACATGATTCAGGGCAACGCCTTCTTCGAAATCGGTGCAGCGGGCATTATGCTCGGCAAGTTCTATCAGGACTCCACGACCGAAATCCACATCGCCTATAATCCCAGCGACAAGGACGAAATCAGCACCCGCGATACGGTCAAGAATAACCTGGTCACCAACGTGACGAATGAGCATCAGGGTGCCGTGGGTATTGGCGCCGGTTACCCCCGCTATGTGGTGATCGAGCATAACGAAGTCTCTTATACCTACTACTCCGGCATTTCCATCGGTTTTGGCTGGACAAAGGCTCAGACCGCCATGACCAACAACCATGTGAACTGGAACGAAATTCACCATATTGCCCGCCTGCTTTGCGACTCCGGCCCGATTTACACGCTGAGTAACCAGGGCACCGGTAGCGAAATCCAGCACAACTATATCCATGACAATGGAACCTCCAAGTGGGCCGACTACTGGAACGTGCCTATTTACCTGGACGAAGGCTCCAGCGGCTTTACCGTGAAAGAAAACGTGTTCAAGAATTCCCCTGCAGGTGTGGGCCAGAATCAGGCGGGGCAGAATAATCTCCAGCAGTCCAACAACTATTACAGCGACGAAGTCGTGAACAACGCCGGTATCGAAAAGGAATTCCGCTACATCCGTGACATCAAGGATATTCCTGTGGCGGACTTCAGCAACACCGTGACGCAGGCCGCGTTCAAGGCCGTGATGAGTGTTCCGGGTATTGTGCAGGCCGAAGACTACGATGTGGGTGGTCAGAGCGTTTCGTATAGCGACAAGGACTTCGTGAACGAGGGCAACACCTACCGCGAAGACGGCGTCGATGTGGTGGGATTCGGTTGTGCCGATTCCGCGATGACGCAGAACTGCATGGGTTATGCCATCGGTTACACGCAGGCGGGCGAATGGCTTGAATACAGCGTGAATGTTGTTACGGCAAGCAAGTACGTGTTCCGTGCAAACGTGGCGACCGGGCTTGAAGGCGGCAGCTTCCGCCTGTTCCTTGACGGCAAGGCCGTTTCGGATACTATTCCTGTGCCGCAGGGCGAAGACTGGAATACCTATGCCACCATTGACGGCGAGACTACTGAACTTGCGAAGGGTGACCACGTTCTCCGTATTCAGTTTACGGGAAGCTATGTGAATCTGGACTGGATAAAGTTTGCGCTCACTGCCGAGGAACTTTCTCCCATTCGCCAGACGGATATGCGCCTGGGCCTCGGCGAACGCGGCTACGACGTGTTCGGCATGGACGGCAAGTTTGTCTGTAGAATCGAAGGCGTAGAGGCGCTGGGCGGCATCAAGGCGGCTCTCTCCGCGAAGGGAGTGAACCCCGGCATGTACGTGATTCGCGGTCTCGATAGCAAGAAGGCCATTAAAATAAATACGGTCAAGTGAAAGCAGGTTAACTATGAAATCGTTTGGAGTAATGCTGGGCGCTTTCGCCTGTGTATCCTCGCTAACTTTCGCGTCGGCGGATAACCCGCTTACCCTCTGGTACAACAGCGATGCCGGTACCGAATTCACGAACGCGCTCCCCATCGGGAACGGCTACATGGGTGGTATCGTCTACGGTGGCGTCGCCAAGGATATCATCGGCCTGAACGAGAGCACGGTCTGGTCGGGCGGCCCGGGCGACAACAACAAGCAGGGGGCGGCAAGCCACCTGAAAGATGCCCGCGACGCCCTGTGGCGTGGCGACTACAGGACTGCCGAATCCATCGTGTCGAACTACATGATTGGTCCCGGCCCGGCAAGCTTCCAGCCGGTGGGTGACCTCGTGATTACCACGTCGCATTCGGGGGCCACGAATTACCGCCGCGAACTTGACCTCAAGACGGCCCTTGCAAAGACTACCTATACGGCGGGCGGCGTAAAATACACGCGCGAATATTTCGCGAGCTATCCGGACCACGTGATTGTTGTTCGTTTGTCTGCAGACAAAAGCGGCTCGGTGAGCTTCGGGGCGACCATGACAACTCCACATCGCAACAACAAGATGTCGAATAGCGGGAACACGCTCATCTACGACGTGACCGTCAATTCCATCAAGTTCCAGAACCGCCTGAACGTGGTTGCCAACGGCGGCACGGTTTCTGTCGCGAACGGGAATATCAACGTGCAGGGCGCCAACGAGGCGATGCTCGTGCTCACGATTGCGACAAACTTCAAGGCGTATAACGACGTGAGCGGCGACCCGGGCGCCATCGCGGCAAGCCTCATGAGCAAGGTGAAGGGCAAGTCTTACGACGACCTGCTTGCGGCGCACCTGAAGGACTACCAGACGATTTTCAACCGCGTGAGTATCGACTTGGGTACTGCCGATGCGAGCGCCGGCGACATCACCAGCACCCGCGTGAAGAACTTCAATTCCACGAACGACCCCTCGCTTGTGGAACTCCATTACCAGTATGGTCGCTACCTGCTTATCGCGAGTTCGCGCAAGGGCGGCCAGCCGGCTAACCTGCAGGGCATCTGGAACAAGGACACGAACCCGGTTTGGGGCAGCAAGTACACGACCAACATCAACCTCGAAATGAACTACTGGCCGGTAGAGACGGCGAACCTCGGCGAGTGCGTGTGGCCGCTCATCGACAAGATCAAGAGCATGGTCCCGCAGGGCGAAAAGACTGCGAAGGTGCACTGGGGTGTTGACGAGGGCTGGGTGGAACACCACAATACCGACCTCTGGAACCGTACCGCCCCGATTGACGGCGCATGGGGCTTGTGGCCCTCTGGCGCAGGCTGGCTCAGCACGCACCTCTGGGAACATTTCCTGTTCAACCCGACTGACAAGGCTTACTTGCAGGACGTCTACTCCACCATGAAGGGGGCTGCGCTCTTCTTCGTGAACAGCCTTGTGGAAGAACCTGAAACCGGCCACAAGTACCTGGTGACGGCTCCGAGCGATTCTCCGGAAAACGACCACGGCGGTTACAACGTCTGCTTTGGCCCCACGATGGATAACCAGATTATTCGCGACGTGTTGAACTACACCATCGAGGCGTCCAAGATTCTTGGCGTCGACGAGGATGTTCGTGCCAAGATGGAGGCGACCGTCAAGAGGCTCCCGCCCACAAAGACGGGCAAGTACGGCCAGATTACGGAATGGTTGCAGGACTGGGACGACCCGAACAACAAGAACCGCCATATTTCGCACCTGTACGGCCTTTTCCCGAGCGCGCAGATTACGCCCGAAGAAACTCCCGACTTGATCAAGGGTGCTGGAGTTACGCTGAAACAGCGCGGCGACGATGCGACCGGCTGGTCTCTTGCGTGGAAAATCAACTTCTGGGCCCGCATGCACGACGGCGATCACGCCTACACGATGATCCGCATGCTCCTCACCCCGAACAAGACTTACAACAACTTGTTCGATGCGCATCCGCCGTTCCAGATTGACGGCAACTTCGGTGCGGTTTCGGGCGTGAACGAGATGCTCATGCAGAGCCATAACGGCAGAATCAACTTGTTGCCGGCATTGCCTTCGCAGTGGAAGGACGGCAGCGTCAAGGGTATCCGTGCCCGCGGCGGTTTCGAGATTGATTCCATGGCCTGGAAGGGCGGCAAGCTCACGTATGTTGCCATCAAGTCCGATGTGGGCCAGACGCTCAACCTGGTGAACGGCTCCAACAAGTTCACGACCGCGACAGTTCCGGGCAAGATTTACGAATTCGACGGCAATCTGAAACTCACGAACCAGCCGTTCGAACCGGTAACGGTTCCGGGCAAGATTCAGGCCGAAAGTTACATCGCGATGGATGGCGTGCAGATTGAAGATGATACTGAGGGAGAGCCGAACCTGGGGTGGATTAACGACGGCGACTTTAGCGAATACCTGGTGAAGGTCCCGACTGCTGGCGCCTACACGCTTACGGCCCGCGTGGCATCTGCCGCCGAAGCGAAATCTACCGTTACGGTGGTCGATTCTACCGGCAAGGTGCTTGCGACGCTTACGGTAGACCCCGAAAAGACGAAGGGCTGGAACGACTGGTATGAAACTTCGACGACAATCGCGCTAGAAAAGGGCGAGCAGAAACTCCGTTTCAATTACTCCGGCGAAAGCACTTACCTCTTGAATTTTGACTGGTTCAGCATTGCGAAGGGGACGGATGCGGTACCGGCGACGCGCCGGGTTGCCACGACGCTTGATGTGCGTCCGGTGCGGATGGCGCGAGCGCCCGTGGCTCTGATGGTGCAGTCGAACGGGGATTTCGAAGTGCGCCTGTATACGGCTAACGGGAATCTGGTCGCAAAAAGCCGGGGTAGCGGTGATGGGCTTGTTGAATTCGGCAAGAACGGTCGTCTGCTCCAGGGCACCTACATTGCTGTCGTTACCAGCGGAAATCTGCAAAAAACGCTAAAAATTCACGCTTTTTAGGCAGAAATAGAAAATTTTTTAGAAAAAGGGCGGTTTGTCTCTTGACAAACCGTTGTTTAAAATGTATATATGAAAATATGAATAACTGTTCATGTATTAAAAACAAAACTCATCGTCACGATGCTGTTACGGGAATCCAAAAGATGGACGTGTCTCTCGATACCCTTTTCGAACTTTCTGAATTCTTCAAGTTTTTTGGCGATACCACGCGCATCCGCATCATCCACCTGATGCTTTCGGGTGAAATTTCGGTGAACGAGATTGCCGAAAAATTGAACCTCGAACAGTCGGTGGTAAGCCACCAGCTGCGCATCCTCCGCACGGCGAATCTCGTGAAGCCGCGCCGCGAAGGTCGCAAAATTTTCTATTCGCTCGATGACGAACATATCGGGCTCATTTTCAATACGGGCCTCACGCACATTCTCCACAAGAAGGGAAAGTAGACATGGATTCCTTCGTCGATATCTTTAAGGTCTTTGTACACGAGTTTATCACGCTGTTTTCCGAGATGGCGCCGTTCCTGCTGCTCGGTTTCTTGCTTGCGGGCATTTTGCACGTGTGGGTGCCGAACCATCTGTACGTTCCCAAGATTTCCAAATCGAATTTCATGTCGGTGCTGTGGGCGGCCCTGTTCGGTGTGCCGCTCCCGATTTGCAGTTGCGGCGTGATTCCCACGTCGATTGCTCTCCGGAAGGAGGGGGCGAGCAAGGGGGCGAGCGTGAGCTTCCTCATTTCGACGCCTGCGACGGGTGTGGATTCTATCCTCGCGACGTATTCGCTGCTCGGGCTCCCGTTTGCGATTTTGCGCCCGATTGCGGCATTCGTGACGGCGCTTTTCGGAGGCGTGCTCACGAACATCGTGTCTCGCGGGGAAGATGCTGCGGTGCACGGCGAGGCACACCCCGAAACCATCGACTTTGACGACTGCGATACTGATCACCACTGCGGTTGTGGCCACTGCGACCCTTCGACGGGCTCAGGAACCGAATGCGTCGAACATGGCTGCGGTTGCGAATCGCGCGATGTGCACCGCATGTCTTTCGGCCAGAAGGTTGTGGAAACTTTCCGCTACGGGCTCGTGAACATGGTGGGCGACGTGAGCAAGTGGCTGCTCATTGGCCTTTTGCTGGGCGCCTTGATTTCGGCGTTTGTCCCGAACGAGCTCTTCCTTGCCCTGCGTGAATATCCGCTGCTCTGTATGCTTGCCGTTCTCATGCTCGCGATGCCGATGTACACGTGTGCGACGGGTTCCATTCCGCTTGCGCTTGCGCTCGTGGCGAAGGGAATTACTCCGGGGGCGGCCCTCGTGCTGCTCATGGCGGGCCCTGCGACGAGTATCGCCTCGATGCTTGTGGTAGGGAAGGCGTTTGGCAAGCGGACTCTCGTGGCATACCTTGTCTCGATTGCGGTCGGCGCGATTGGCTTCGGGCTGATTGTCGATACGTTCTTCATGGACACGTTCCTTGCGGCGATGCTCCCGCATGGCTCTGCGGAATGTCACGGGCATGGTGCGCTTGGCGTGTTTGACTATGTATGTGCGGGCTTGCTCGCAGCATTCATGATTTACGCGAAGTTCGGACACAAGGGCTGCGGCTGTGGGCACGAACATGGTGGACATTGCGGGTGCGGCCATGACCACGAAGGAAACTGCTGCCACGACCACGAAGAGGAATGCGATGAATGCGTTCACGTGACTTACCGCGTGAACGGCATGAGCTGCAGCCACTGCAAGGCGTGCGTCGAGAAGGCGGTTCGCGTGCTGGACGGCGTGGAATTTGCCGAGGCCGATGTCTCGAAGAAGGAACTTCGCGTGGAATGGCACGACGTACACGATGTCGATGAGGCGGCGCTCAGGAAGGCGGTGGAAGAAGCCGGCTTCGAATTCGACGGGAAGGTCTAAAGAAAAGATGCCCGGCCAAGCCGGGCATGACGAGAACCTATTTCGCGCGGAGAGACGTTTATACTATTTCGCGCGGCTTGCGAAAATCTCGAAGTCTTCGGGCGTGGTGAGCTTGTCGTTCGCGGCGTTGCCCTTCACGATGTAGACGCTCTCGCCAAAATATTCTAGGATGCTCGCCTCGTCGGTGGGCGTGAAGTTCAGGGGCTCTGCGGCGATGCGCGCGTAGAGCCTTTTCAGTAGCGCGATGGAGGCGGCCTGCGGGGTCTGTGCCATCCAGACGGTATTGCGGTCGATGGTGGATTCGACGCGCCCGTCTTTAGCAATCTTGATGGTATCGACGGCGGGCTTTGCCACAAGGCAGCTGCCCTTGGTTAGAAGCGTTTCGCACACGTCGCGGATGATTTCCCTGCTCACGAAGGGGCGTGCCACGTCGTGGACCAGAACGAATTCCGCATTGCTTGTAAGTGCGTTCACGCCGTTCTCGACGGACTGCCAGCGTTCTGCGCCGCCCACGACGATTTTCAGCTTGGGGTGCGAGATTTCCTTTTCGAAATGATCCTTCCAGTCGGCGGGTACGGCCATCACGACTTCTGCGATTTCTTCCATCTCGAGGAAAGTCTCGAGGCTGTAGCGGTAGACGGGCTTGCCGCCCAGGAGCATCAGCTGCTTGGGAATGTTGCCGCCCATGCGTTTGCCGAGTCCCCCTGCGGGGAGGACTGCCGCGAATCTGCCTTTCAAGTTCTGCATGTCGGTAAAGATATAAAATTACGCTTCGCCGATGCGCAGCATTTTCAGGAGCGGGATTCCGGCTTCGCGGCTGTCGGCGAGGTTTATCTCGAAGTCGATGCTCCAGTCGTTGAATTCTTCCTCGTCCTGCAGCATCTGCTGTATGTGCATCACGTCGCCCTCGTAGGTCACGATGGTGTGGGCGAGTGCGCGACCTTCCACATCGAGACGGAACTTGTGGTGCTCTGCCGTGTAGGCGGCCATGATTTCGGTGAGCATGTTCTCGGTCCACGGCTTGCCTTCGCCGTCCACGAGCATCTGGCCTTCTTCGAGGTCGTCCGCAAGGCTGTCGAGGACTGCGGCAAAGTCCTGCTTGGCGAGGTTGCCCATGATCTGGAAGATGCGCTGGCGGACCATGCCGAGGAACCGCTTCTTGTCGTAGGTGATGTCGGCGGCGGCCTTGTCGGCCCCGAATGCCTTCTCCGCCTCGTCTTCGGTGAGGCCTTCTTCCAGGCGCTTCTGGTAATCCTCGGGATGGGCCATCTTTTCCCATTCTTCGAGCAGGCTCGAGTCGACGCGGCGGATCATGTCGCCGAGGTAGTCCTGCATTTCGAGGAGCTCGTCGTTCTTGTATCCATCGGGCACCGTCTGGCTCAAGACTTTATACACGTAGTTCAGGTGCCGGAGCAGGATCGCTTCCATGCGCTGCAGGCCGTACTGCTTCACGTAGCCGCTGAACGTGCTGAAGTTCTCGAACATCTCGCGCACGATGGATTTGGGCTCCACGTTCACGTCGACCCACGGGTGCTGTTCCGCAAACTCGTTGTACGTGCCGTAGATAAACTCGCGGAGCGGCTTGGGGTACTCGACCTTCTCGATTTCTTCCATGCGCTGGTTGTATTCCATGCCCTGCGCCTTGAGCTCGTCGAGCCTTGCCGTGCGGGCCTTGTTCTGCTGGATGCGCAGAATCGCCTCCGGGTTCTCTACGATGCTTTCGCATAACGTAATTACGTCGAGCGCGTAATCCGGGCTTTCGCTGTCCAGTTTCGGGAGCGTATCTACCAGGTAGAGCGAGAGCGGCTGGTTCATCGCGAAGTCGTCCTGCAGGTCCATGTTCACGCGCAGGTGACTGTAGCCCTCGGCTACGGGCTTCACGAACTCCACGATGTTCTTTTCCACCAGGCTGCGGAAAAGCTGGAAGGAACGGTGCTGTAACTGCTTCTTGCTCGCCGCGCTCTCGTGACAATCCTTGATGAGCGTGCGCATTGCCTTGCAGCCGTCGGTCTCGCGGCTCAGGATGTTCAGGAGCATCCCGTGATCTACGCGGAAGCTCGAGGTGAGCGGTTCGGGCTGCGCGTCAATCAGGCGCTTGTACGTACTCTCGTCGAAGGGGACGTAGCCATGCTCGGGCGGTTTGCGCTTCTGGAACTTCTTCCCTGTCTGGCGGCTCTTCGCCTCGAGTTTCAGGTTCTCGATTACATGTTCGGGAGCTTGCGCCACCACGTATCCGATGTTGTCGAATCCCTTGCGCCCTGCGCGGCCCGCAATCTGGTGGAAGTCGCGTGCGGTTAATATCGCGGTCTTGTCGCCGCTGTACTTGCAGAGCTGCGTGAAGAGTACCGTGCGGATAGGGACGTTCACGCCCACGCCGAGCGTGTCGGTGCCGCAGATGACTTTCAGTAAGCCTTGCTGTGCGAGCTTTTCGCAGAGGATGCGGTACTTGGGGAGTAGCCCCGCGTGGTGCAGGCCAATCCCCTGCTTGAGCCAACGCTTGACATCGGGACCGTAGGGGCTAGAGAACCGCACTTCCTTGATGGCTTCGTTTATCTTGACCTTCTCTTCCTTGGTGCAGAGGTCGAGACTCATAAAGTTCTGCGCATTGCTTGCCGCAGCCGCCTGAGTAAAGTGAACTACATATACGGGTGCCTTGCCCTCGTTCACGAGCTTCTGCACCTCGGTCGAAATCTCTGTGGTGCTGTAGCTGAAATCGAGCGGGACGGGCCTCTGCGAGGAACGGACGGTAACCGACTCCCGCCCGGTATGCTTTGTCATCTCGCGTTCGAAAAATTCAGTTGCGCCGACGGTCGCGCTCATCAGGAGGAATCGAGACTGCGGGAGCGTCAGGAGCGGTATTTGCCAGGCGACGCCGCGCTCGCGGTCGGAATAGTAGTGGAATTCGTCCATCACGATGTCGGTAATCGTGAGTTTCTCGCCTTCGCAGAGAGCCATGTTGCTTAAAATTTCTGCGGTGCAGCACAGGATGGGTGCGTCGCGGTTCACGGTCGCGTCACCGGTAGAAAGCCCCACGTTCTCGGGCCCGAATTCCTTGCAGAGCGCCATCCACTTCTCGTTCACGAGCGCCTTGATGGGGCAGGTGTACACGCTTTTGCGGCCATGCGCGATGCTGTCGAAATGGAGCGCGAGGGCGACCATCGACTTGCCCGAACCCGTGGGTGTATTCAGGATAACGTTCTTTCCGTCCAGAAGTTCGAGGATGGCCTCTTCCTGCGCGGGGTAGAGCGTGGTTCCGCGGGACTGCGCCCATTCCATGAATGCTTCCAGGATGTCCTCGGAAGCGGGCGCGGTGCGGCCTCCTGCCGATTTTGTGGCGAATCTTGCAATGAAATCCTTGAGTGTGGCCTTGTTTTGCTCTGCCATAATGCGCAAAGATAGTTCTTTTGTCCCGGCTGTAATTTTAAGATTTCTATTATTTTGAAAAAATAAAAGGAACCTAGCATGAAAGGAATCGTTCTCGCCGGAGGCTCCGGCACAAGGCTCTACCCGCTGACCATGGTCACCAGCAAGCAGCTCTTGCCGGTCTACGACAAGCCCATGATCTACTACCCGCTTTCGACCCTGATGCTTGCGGGCATCCGCGAAATCCTCATCATCTCGACACCGACGGACCTGCCGAATTTCGAGCGCTTGCTGGGCGACGGTTCCGCGATGGGCCTGAGCCTCAGTTACAAGGTGCAGCCGAGCCCCGATGGCCTGGCGCAGGCGTTTATCCTGGGCGAGGAATTTATCGGTAACGACTGCTGCGCGATGGTGCTGGGCGACAACATCTTCTACGGCAACGGCTTTAGCCCGCTTCTGAAGGCTGCGGTGAAAAACGCCGAGGAGAACGGCCGCGCGAGCGTATTCGGTTACTACGTGGAAGACCCGGAACGCTTTGGCGTGGTGGAATTCGACAATGCAGGTAAAGTAATTTCTGTGGAAGAAAAACCGAAGGAGCCCAAGAGCAACTACGCGATTACGGGCCTCTATTTCTATGACAACCGCGTGAGTGGATTTGCGAAGGCCCAGAAGCCGAGCGCCCGCGGGGAACTCGAGATTACCGACTTGAACAAGACGTACCTCGACAGGGGAGAACTCGACGTAAAACTCCTGGGCCGTGGCTTTGCATGGCTCGATACCGGCACGATGGACAGCCTGATTGAAGCGGGCGAGTTCGTGAAGATGGTCGAGAACCGCCAGGGAATCCAGATTTCCGCGGTCGAGGAAATCGCCTACGTGAACGGCTGGATCAGCAAGGAAAAGTTGCTCGAATCCGCCGCCAAGTACGGAAAATCCCCCTACGGCCAGCACCTGCGCAAGGTCGCCGAAGGGAAAATCCGTTACTAGGCCAAATTTGAATCGAAAATCCCTTTTTTAAGTCAAAATCGCCAGTTTGGCTATTGACAACTTATCCATGCGAACATGCTTTTCGCATGGAATTTTTTCATGATTTGTGGATAATTTTAGAGTGGTGAGTTATATAAATGCCTCTCGAGGCGAAAGGGATGTATCATGAAGTTTGCAAGAACTGCAAAAATTGCCGCTGCCGTGGCCGCATTTGGACTTTGTTCCGCAGCCATGGCCGAAAACCCGCTTATCCAGACCTATTATTCTCCGGACCCGGCGCCTGTCGTGTTCGGCGATACGCTCTGCACCTATTCCGGCAACGACGAGGGCGGTAGCTTCTTCACGATGCATGGCTGGCGCGTATCGTGCACCACGGATATGGTGAACTGGACCGACATGAACACCCTCATTTTGGAAGCGGGTGACTTTAACGGCTCTGCCAAGAAGAACGGTGACTGGGCATCTCAATGCATTCGCCGCAATGGCAAGTACTATTATTACGTGACCGTGGAATCCACCCGAGGTGGCCGCGCCATCAACGTGGGTGTGTCCGACAAGAAGGAAGGCCCCTTCAAGGATGCCCTGAACGGCAAGCACTTGGCGGGCCCCAACTGGGACTACATCGACCCCACCGTATTTATTGACGACGATGGCCAGGCATGGCTCTACTGGGGTAACCCGAAGCTCTATTACTGCCCCCTCAAGGAGAACATGATCGAATGCGCAAGCGAAATCAAGGTCTCCGATATGAGCACCTTTAACGGCAAGTATACCGAAGGCCCGTGGATTCACAAGCGCGGCAAAAAATATTACATGATTTACGCCGCCGGTGGCATTCCCGAATCCATTGACTATTCCTGGAGCGATTCCCCGACGGGTCCCTGGACATACAAGGGCGTCATTATGCCGAGTAGCGAACCGGGTTCCGCGTTCACCGTCCACTCCGGCATTGTCGACTTTAAGGGCCGCAGCTTCTTCTTCTACCATAACCAGAAGAACGTGAAGGGCGGCGGCTACAGCCGTTCTACCGCCATCGAAGAATTCACCTGGAATGCCGACGGTACCATTCCCACAATCCGTGCCACCAACAATGGCGTCGTGAAGCCTATCAAGAACCTTGACCCGTTCGTGCGCGTGGAAGCCGAAACCAAGGCCTGGGTTGGCGGCATGACTGTCAATACGTCGGGCGGTTACACCATCATCGAGCATGTCGGTGCCGAATACGGCAATGTGTTCCTCACCAAGATGAACAGCGGATTCTACACGAAGGTGCGCTCTGTTGACATGGGCGACGGTGCCGACCGCATTATCGTTTGCACCAGGGGTAATGGTGGTAAGCTTGAACTGCATGCCGGTTCCGAAAACGGCGCTCTCCTTGCGTCCATGAATATCCCTGCAAGTTCTGCTTGGGAAGAACATACCTTCGATGTGACCGATGCTGCCGGCGTCGACGATCTGTTCTTTGTGGTAAAGCAGGGCGGGTTCGATTTCGACTACTGGTACATGGAAAGCGAAAAGACTGCCGTTCCGCAGACGCCTTACAAGGGCACTGCCGCTACGGTTCCGGGCAAGATCGAGGCTGAAAACTATGACGAAGGCGGCCACAACAAGGCTTTCTACGATAACGACCGCGAAAATCAGGGCAAGGCCTACCGCGAAGACGAAGTTGACGTGGTCGACATTAGCGATTCCAAGTGCGGTGATGCTGCCTGCACGGGTTATGCCATCGGTTACACCAATGACGGCGAATGGATGGAATACACCATCAATGTCGCTGCCGATGCCAAGTACGATATCACCGCGAATGTGGCGACCGCATTCGAAACATCTGCGATGCAGCTGTTCATTGACGACAAGGAAATCACCGAATCGGTGGTTGCCCCGAAGGTCGATTCCGTGTGGACTACGTATAAGGTAATTGACGTGGGCTCCGCGGAACTCAAGAAGGGCGAACACGTGCTCAAGCTCCTGATTACGGGCGCCTACCTGAACGTGGACTGGATTCAGTTTACCGATCCGAATACGGTGGCTCTCGGTCAGGAGATTCGTGTTGCTCCCCAGCATCCGTCTGCCTATAACGTGTTCAGCGCGATGGGCAAGTTCCTCGGCCATATCGATAATGCGGGTGCGGACCTCTCCGCAACCCTCAAGCAGGCGGGCTTTGCGAACGGCATCTATATCATGCGCGGTGTCGACCATTCCAGGCCCCTTCGCGTGATGGTGAAGTAAAGGTCTTTTATAACGGATGGCGCCCCGCTAGCGATAGCGGGGTGTCTTTTTTCATCCGTCGCTTCCTATATTTTCATCGTGCAATCGCGAACTTATGCAGCCATAGACCTCAAGTCGTTCTTTGCTTCGGTGGAATGTATCCTCCGGGGTATTGACCCGTTGAAGGCGAAACTCGTGGTGGCCGACGAGAGCCGTACCGAGAAGACGATTTGCCTTGCGGTGACGCCAGCCTTGAAGGCCTACGGGATTCCCGGGCGTGCCCGCCTTTTCGAGGTGAACCAGAAGGTTCGTGAAGTCGAACGCAAGACGGGCGAGAAGATAGAATTTATCATCGCAAAACCGCAGATGGCCAAGTACGTGGAGTTTTCCACGAGGGTTTACAACGTTTATTTGAAATACGTGAGCGCCGAGGATATCCACGCTTATTCCATTGACGAATGTTTCTTGGACTTGACACGCTACCTTAAGTTGTATAAGAAACCGGCGCGCGAACTGGTGAAGACGATTATACAGGATGTGTTCACGACTACGGGCATTACGGCGACAGGCGGGATAGGCACGAACCTTTACTTGTGCAAGGTCGCGATGGACGTGATGGCGAAGCATGTGGAAGCTGATGAAGATGGCGTGCGCATCGCGGAACTTGACGAGATGAGCTACCGCAGGCAGCTGTGGTCGCACCAGCCGATAACGAGCTTTTGGCAGGTGGGGCGCGGGATTGCTGCTCGCCTGGAAAAGTGCTACTTGAATGGTGGGCGTGGAATCCGTACGATGGGCGATATCGCCCGTGTGAGCGTCAAGAATCCCGATGCACTTTACAAGATGCTCGGTGTGAATGCGGAGATATTGATAGACCATGCCTGGGGTTACGAACCCTGCACGATTGCCGACATCAAGAAGGCGAAACCCCGGAGTCGCAGTACCGGCGAGGGCCAGGTGCTGCAGGACCCGTACCCTTTTGACAAGGCGAGGCTCGTGGTGCGCGAGATGGTCGATACAGTCTCGATGGCGCTGGTTTCGCACGACCTGGTGACAAATGCCATGGTGCTTACTGTGGGTTACGACCGCGAAAATGTGGACAAGGGAATTTACCGCAGCGAGACCGTAGTGGATTTCTACGGACGGACAATCCCGAAGCCTGCTCACGGGACGGCGAATATCGGCTACTACACGAGTTCGCAGGCCGTGATGGCGGAAGCCGTGATGAAGCTCTTCGACCGCATCGTGGATCCGAACTTGACAGTGCGACGTCTGAACCTTGTAGCGACGGACATTGTGGATGCGAGCTACGAACAGTACGATCTGTTTACCGACGTGCAAAAACAACAGCGCGAAAAGAAGCGCCTGAAGGCGGAGCTCCTCATCAAGAAGCGCTTTGGCAAGAACGCCATCGTGAAGGGCATGGATTTGCAGGAGGGGGCTACCACCATCGAGCGGAACGGGCAGATTGGAGGACATCGTGCGTGACGACTACAGCGACATAATAAACTTGCCGTATCCGCGCGACGATTGGAACTTCCTCATGAAGCATCCGCGTATGGCCGTGGTTGACCGAGCAAAGTTTTTTCATCCTTTCGCTGCTCTCCGCGGACATGCGGAAGCGCTTGATGCGACTGCCGAAAAGAAACAGGATGCAGTGGAAAACGAGTTTGGCTACGATGACGATTTTGGCGCGTGATTTTACAGATAGTGAAAACGCTATTGATATAGTTATAATTTATAGCTTGGCATAAGAAAGTAGTATTGTCGCGGGGCCTTGTAATGCGGGGGCCGCATTTCTATTTTTGCGCCGTCTTTTAAACTACATGGAGGCGTTTTATGGAAAAACGTACAGGCTTGTTTTCGAATGGAATCATCTGGTTCGGTGTCGCCATTTCTGTTTCCGAAATCGAGGCGGGCATCGAAATCGGTGCCGCGGCTGCACGCGATTCCTTGTGGCTCCCGCTAATCCTCGGCCATGTGCTGGGCGGCATCCTGCTCTTTTTCGTGGGCCTCATCGGTGCGCGCGTGCGTGTGAACGCGATGGAAACGACCGCCTCCGCCTTCGGTAAGTACGGCTCCAAGTTTTTTGCCGCGCTGAACGTTTTCCAGCTGCTCGCGTGGGTGGCCGTGCTGAACGCGCAGGGCGCTTCCGCCTTGGCGGGGCTCAACCTGCCTATTTCTTTCCCGCTTACGTGCGCCATTCTTGCGGTGTTTATCGCCATCTGGGTGTTTGTCGGGCTCAAGCGTTCCGCGAACGTGACGACGGTCGTGATGGCGGCGCTTGCGGTTTTGCTTGCGATTCTTTCTGTTAAACTGTTCGGGCTCAATGGCGCCGATAGCACGACCGTCGCCGGCGCTGCCGCCGGGGCCGCCGCGGGTTCCGTAGCGTTACTCGGCTTCTGGAATATCTTCGAGATTTCCATCGCCATGCCCATCTCCTGGCTGCCGGTGATTTCGGACTATACGAAGGATGTTGAAAATCCGGTGAAGGCGACGGCGGTTTCCGCGGCGGCCTACACGTTCGCAAGCCTCTGGATGTACATTCTCGGCATCGAAATTGCGGGCATCGGTGCGAACAACAACATCGCGCAGGCCATTCTCCTTGCAGGCCTCGGCATCCCGGGAATCATCATCGTGGTGCTCTCTACCGTCACGACAAACTTCCTTGCGGCCAATTCCGCAGGCGAATCCTCAAAGGCGATTTACGGCAAAATCAACCCGAAGATTGCAGGCGTTATCGTGAGCCTCTTGAGTGCGGCGCTTGCCATCTCGGGAATCATGGAACACTACATCAGCTTCCTCTACCTGATTGCCTCGGTATTCGCGCCCATGGCAGCCGTGTTGCTCGTCTCGTTCTACTTCGGGAAGGTTGGCACAGTCGATGCCCGCGAAAACAGCGCACGCGCCGCATCTCTCGGATTCTGGCTCTGGAACCTTTTCTCTTGGCTTGCGGGTTTCATTGTCTATCAGGTCGCCGAGCACCTTGATTCCGTGCCGCTCGGCCCCACACTCCTCGCCGTTATCGTATCGGCCGTATTTGCCTATGCACGCGTGCTATTCCGCGGCATCCATGGCAGGCAATAATTTCTAAATTATAACTCGCTATGCCACAGAAGAAGATTGCCCTCATCAACGATATCACCGGATTCGGCCGCTGCTCGGTCGCCGTCATGGCGCCAGTCATCTCGGCCATGAAAATCCAGGCGGTCGCGGTACCTACGGCAATACTTTCTACGCATACGCAGTTCCCCAAGTATTTCTTTGACGATTACACCTCCAAAATGCGCGACTACATCCAGACCTACAAGGACCTGGACATGAGTTTTGACGCCATCGCGACGGGCTTTCTCGGCTCCGAAGAGCAGGTGGACATCGTCATCGACTTCATCAGGACTTTCAAGAAGAAGGGCGTGTTCACGCTTGTCGACCCGGTGATGGGCGACTACGGCAGGCTCTACACCACGTACACGCCGGAACTTTGCGAAAAGATGCGCGCGCTCGTGCATTACGCCGACATCCTCACGCCGAACCTCACCGAACTCTGCTCGCTTACAGGTTCCGATTACCGCGACGGGAAACTCACTCCGGTAGAAATCGAGAACATGTGCAAAACACTTGCCGAGCAGGGTCCTGAACACATCGTGGTGACGGGCGTCCATTACAGCAGTAAGCAGATCATGAATTTCGTTTATAGCAGGGGCGAAGAACCGAAAATTGTGATGGCCGACCGCATCGGTGGCGACCGCAGCGGAACGGGCGACGTGATAAGCGCGGTAATCGCGGGTATGTACCTGAACGGCCACGATTTTTACGAGTCGGTGAAGAAGGCTGCCGAATTCGCGTCCAAGTGTATTGAATATTGTGTACAAAATAATGTTCCCGAACACTGGGGCCTGAGCGTCGAGATGTACCTTCGCGACCTCATAGAAGATTAAAGGGGGGCCAAATGATAGTTTATACCGTGACAGGAAAAGTCGGCCAGGCCGGCTATTTGGATATCGCGAACAGCGGCGACATTGCTGGCAAGAACATCTACGTGAACATGACGAACCGCTGCCCGTGCAGTTGCGTGTTTTGCCTGCGCCAGACGAAGAAGATGATGGAAGGCAATTCGCTCTGGCTCAAGGAAGGTGAACCGAGCGTCGAGCGCGTGATGGAAATTTTCGACGCATACGACCTGAACGCAATCAACGACCTGGTTTTTTGCGGGTTCGGCGAACCGCTCGAACGCCTGCACGACGTGTGCGAGGTGATTGATCGGCTCAAGGCGAAGTACCCGAAGCTCAAGGTGCGCGTGAACACGAACGGCCTTGCGAACCTGATCCACGGCAAGGATATCACGCCCGAACTCGAAGGCCGCTTCGACACGGTTTCCATTTCGCTGAACGCCCCCAACGCCGAAGAATTCCTCGCACTCACGCGCTCCAAGTTCGGCATCAAGTCTTACGATGCGCTCAAGGAATTCGCCGTGCTAGCGAAGGCCCACGTGAAGAACGTCGTCATGACCGTCGTCGAGAAGGTGATGCCCGAAGAAAAGATCGAGATTTGCCGCAAACTGTGCGATGAACTCGGCGTCACGCTACGCGTGCGTCCGTTCGAGGAGTAAATGCTAACTCGGTGCGGAGAATGCTGATGTTGCGTTTGATTGTAATGTGTTTGGCGGTGGCGCTTGCCTGCACGAATTCGTTTGCGGCGAAGTCCGGCGCAAAATCTAAACCAGCAAAAGCATCGTCCGCAAAGTCGAAGCCCGCGAAAACGGCCTCTAAATCCAAGGCTCTCGAGTTCAAGGACCCGCGCGACAAGCAGACCTACCGCCTCGTGAAAATCGGGGACCGCACCTGGTTCGGCGACAATCTGAATTTCGAGTCCGAAGGCAGTTTCTGCTTCGATGACGACGACAACAACTGCATGGCTTATGGCCGCCTCTACACGTGGGATGCCGCCCGCAGTGCGTGCCCTTCCGGTTTCCGCCTGCCGAAGCACGAAGATTTCGAGAGCCTCTGGAACGCAGCCGGTGGCGACTACAATGCAGGCTACCTGCTCAAGACAAACTATGGATGGAAGGGCGACACCAACGGCAACGATACGCTCAAGTTCGGTGCCATGCCTGCCGGCAATCGCTTTGACGACGCCACCTACGGCAACCTTGCCAAGTTCGCCTTTTTCTGGAGTGCCGACGATGCTCTGGAAGATATCGGGCAGGGCGAAGCCCGCGTTTGGTACCTCACGAACAAGTCGATGGCTTTCGGCTACACTTCGAAATCAAAAGTTTTCGGTTTTTCGGTGCGTTGCGTCAAATAGAGCGTTTTTCCTTGCTTTATTGTAAAATTTCAATCGCTTTTACAACGTTTTTTGGGTTAAAGCATCGCAATGTTTCTTTTTTTATTTATTTTTATGGAAACACAAAAAAAGGAAGAACATATGAAGAAAAAACTTTTCCCCCTCCTTGGTTCCCTCCTGCTTTGCGCAGGCTGTGAAATTACGGTAACGGATAACACCGAAATTAGCGAACCCTCTGACACTCCGGTATCTCTTGGTCAGCTTCCCAAGGATTACTATATCAAGGACCTGATGGCCTACACTTGGTCTGACGGTGCTGGTCAGGCAACCGTTTATTCCTCGACCTGTAAGGAAGAGAATTATGAACTCGTCTGGAAGGCCGACAATCAGAAGGAATATGTCGTCACCTTCTATGATTACCCCTCTCGTGACTCTCTCGAAATGATGATTGGTGCTGCAAGCTTCGGCATGTACTATGATGCCGACATGAGCAATCCGTATCCGGCAGGCCGTATCTACCAGGCCGACCAGATTAACAAGGATGCCATCAGCGGTTTCGTTATCGGCTACGACACCTATGCTAGCGTAGGCTTCATCAACACGGAATGCCCGGTCGAAGATCTCGATTTCGCCGACGAAATCATGGACTTCCTCAAGATCAACGCAAATGACCAGGTAAGTTACAACTGCAATACGGTCACTGCTGCTGGCGTAGATATCAAGCTCGTGTCCAACAAGCCGACTTCCGTTTCTTACTCCATTTCGTTCGAAGGCAACAAGTGTGACCTCACCGAAACGCTCCGTTTTGCCTTCTATGAAGATGACTGCAAGGCCGCTTACGATGACTTCCTGATTGACGCAGAAGCCGAACCGGGCCTCCGCTTCGACATGAACGATTACAGCTACAGCCTCGAAACCGAGAGCCTCCGCTGCCTCGACAACCTCCTCGACGACTTCTACATGGACGCCCCGCTCTTCAAGGGCAAGAAGGTCGAAAAGAGGAGCGGCAAGGAATTTGCCAAGTTCCTCAACAAGATGTCGAAGAAGATCCGCAAGTAGTCTAAACGGCAAAGCTTGATAAAGGGATTCCCCGGAATGGGGAATCTCTTTTTTTGTTAGATTTGAAACGATGCCGCAATCTGTCCGCAACATTGCTATACTCGCGCATGTCGATGCCGGAAAGACGACCCTTTCCGAGCGTATATTGTTTGCGGCGGGCGAGGTGCGCAGGCCGGGAAAGGTCGAAGAGGGCCTTGCCACGATGGACTACATGCCCGAAGAAAAGGAACGCGGCATCACCATCGAGAGCGGAGTCGCGCACTTCGAGTGGAAGAACACCTGGTTCAACTTTATCGATACGCCGGGGCATGTGGATTTCGGTGCCGAAGTCGACATGGCGCTCTCGGCCGTGGAAGGCGCCGTGCTCGTGGTGAGTGCGGCAAGCGGGGTCGAAACGCAGACGGTCGCCGCGTTCAAAAAGTTGCGCGAGGCGGGAGTGCGAACCATCCTGTTCGTGAACAAGCTGGATAATCCCGACTATTCGCTTGACGAAACTCTCATCAACATCGAAGAAATCCTGGGCGTGCGTCCGGTGCTGATGACACTTCCGCAATACGAGAACGGCCGTATGTCGGGGGTGCTCGATGTGCTCAGCCAGAGCAGACTCGTCCATTCGGAAACGGGCGAGGAAGTGGTCGATGACGGTTGGAATGTCGAAGACGGATGGGACGGTTCCCAGGAACTGAAAAAGCATTATGTCGAAGCGTCCGAGTTCGCGAGCAATTTCGACGACGAGGTGCTGAAGCTTGCCGTTGATGGTAAACGCGTTCCGCCCAAGACGCTGCTGCGAGGCCTCAAGGCGCTTGCCAATAGCGATGATTTTGCGCTCTGCTATGCGGGTTCTGCAATGGAAGGCTACGGCGTGCGGAGCCTTGTCACAGCGCTTTCTTTCTTCTTGCCCGAACCGCCCGTGTTTGCCGATGGTGAACTCGGACAGGTGATTCGCTTGCGCCATTTCAAGGGCGTGGGCGAAATTTCGCTATTCCGCAGCCATACGGACATGGAACGCAAGGAGTGGCCCGCGGGTTTTGAGTTCTCGCGCCTCAAGGCGAACTTGCTGCAGCCTGTCGACGAAATCCGTTCGGGCGATATTTACGCGATGCGCACCCCGTTCGAGACAGAACTCGGACAGGTCATCTATGCGGATGGCACTTCGCCCTCGCCGCAGGCCGAAGCGGCGTCCGACGATGACATGCCGACCTCCATCCGCGACAAGTACCAGCCGCTTTTGCAGACGCGCGTGGAATGCCTCGGCTCTGAAGACTACCACCATGTGGAAAAGAGCCTCAATACGCTTGGCCGCATGGATCCCAGTTTCCGCGTGCAGAAGGACGATGGCGGATTCTGGTACCTGCATACTGTGGGCGAGGTGCAGCTCGATGTGTTGCTTGCCCGCCTCAAGCGCGAATTCGGTTGCGAAGTCAAAGCAGGTAGCCCCGAAGTCCGCTGGCAGGAGCGCCTGTGCCGTAACGTGGGCCCTGTCGAAAATACCTTCCAGCTTGGCCCCCACAGGATTTCCATCAAGCTTTCCGCTTCCCCGCTTGATGGCGATGCTCATGACATCCGACTTTCTGCTGAGTTCCTTGAGACGGCTCCACGCGAAATTCTGGCGGGCGTCCGTTCGGCTCTCCTGGAATCAACCGAGGTGGGAATCCTTGGCAAGGGAGCCCTTGTCGGTGTTTGCTTCGAAGTCCATGAATTTACATGGACCGAGGGGGCCTTGCCGCCCATGATCAAGAAGGCGTGTGCCGATGCAGTGACCAAGCTAATCAAGCCTGCCGATGTGGAACTTTACGAGCCCATCATGGAACTTTCGCTGGAATGCCCCGTGAACTTTGCGGGTCTTGTCACCGGCGATATCCAGGCCCGCGACGGCAAGGTGAAGGAAATCGGCGGTGATGGCAAGATACACTTCTTGAAGGCGGATGTGCCGCTGCGGAAAATCTTCGGTTACGCTACCGGCGTGCGCAGCATCAGCAAGGGCACTGCGCTCTACAGCATGAAACTGCTTGGTTACAAGCCTGCGACGGTTTGATATATATTTAGACTATGAACAATAAAATCCCCAATCCAAATACAGTCCACCCGATTGCTGGCTACGACAAGGAAATCTACGTCAAGCCTACCATCAAGAACCCGAACATCATCGTCGGGGATTTTACCTACATCGCCGACTCGGAATTTGAAAGCCACGTGACGCACCATTACGACTTTATCGGCGACAAGCTCATTATCGGGAAGTTCTGCCAGATTGCCGCGGGCGTAGAATTTGTAATGAACGGGGCGAACCACCAGATGAACGCCGTTTCCACATTCCCGTTCTACACGCTAGAAGGCTGGAACATGAAACCGCCTGCCGCTGGCGACATGCCGTTCAAGGGCGATACCGTCATTGGGAACGACGTGTGGATTGGGCAGAACGCGACTATTTTGCCTGGCGTGCATATTGGCGACGGTGCCATCATTGGTGCAAACAGCGTCGTCGGCAGCAACGTGGAACCCTACGCGGTCGTGGTCGGGAATCCTGCTGAAACAATCCGTCACCGCTTTGACGGCGAATTGACTTCGCTGCTGCTAAAGTTCAAATGGTGGAACAAACCCGTTGAAGAAATCAACGCGTTGATTCCCTTGCTGACGAACGGCGATTTGGAGGCCGTAAAGCGGGAGTTGAAAAAAAGGATGGTGTAAGTCCTACATTCTCGCGGCTTTCGCGCGGCGCCTGAAGTGCTCGATAAGCGGGGCGACGGTTTCCTTGAAGTCGTCGTGCGTCTCGATGCGCACGAAGTCAATCGACATGCGCTGGAACAGTTCCTTGGTCGCCTTGCCCTGGCGCTTTGCCTCGCGGGCGAACGCCTCGCGAAATGCCGCATCGCCGGTATCAATCAGGAGCGTCTCGCCGGTTTCGGGGTCCTCGAGTTCCACGAGTCCCGCGGGAGGCAGTTCCATTTCGCGCGGGTCCACCACCGATACCGCAAGCACGTCGTGGCGCTTGCGCAAAATCTTGAACGCGTTCTCGAAACCTTCGTCCAGAAAGTCGCTCATCACCACGACCACGGCGCGGCGGTTCAGAATCTTGCCGGCATATTCCAGCGCCACCTGCGTGTTGGTGCCGTGATGCTGCGGCTTGAAATAAAGGATTTCTCGGATGAGGCGCAATACGTGCTTGCGGCCTTTCTCCGGCGGGATGAACAGTTCGACCTGGTCGGTGTAGATGAGCAGGCCGACCTTGTCGTTGTTCTTGATGGCGGCAAAGGCAAGGAGCGCTGTGAGGGTCGCCATGACTTCGCCCTTCATTTGCTTGCCGGAACCGAATTCCGAAGAACTGGAGGCGTCGACCATCAAAAGCATGGTCATTTCGCGCTCTTCGATAAACTTCTTCACGTAGGGCGTGCCGGTACGAGCGGTCACGTTCCAGTCGATGGTACGCACGTCGTCGCCCGGCATGTACTCGCGGACCTCGCTGAACTCCATACCGTTTCCCTTGAACGAACTGTGGTAGGCGCCGGTCATCACGGTGTCGAGCGTGCCGCGAACGCTGAGTTCGATGCGGCTCACGGTCTTTAGAACTTCTTTATCAAGCATTATTTTGTCATGCCCGCCTTGATCCTATCGGCCTTTGGCCTCCAGGATGACAGGGCATCTCCATTTTCTCATGTGAATATACAAAATTCGTGCGCGAAAGTCCAAAAAAAGAACTCCCGGCGTAAACCGGGAGCCCTCTAAGGAGAACAACGATTGGAGTACATTCTTAATCGATTAGCCGACGGTCAGCTTGCGGGCTGCGGCCTGGGCCTTCTTCGACAAGTCGAATTTCAAGATGCCGTTTTCGAGCGATACCTTGATGTTCTCGGTGTCGATGTCGTCGGCCAAGCGGAAGCTGCGCTCGAAGGTGAACTTCTCGTCCTTGCTGCGGACACGCGTCGCCTTGACGGTGATGATGTTCTTTTCGACCTGGATGTCCATGTCTTCTTTCTTCACGCCCGGGAGCTCGACTTCCAATGCGAACCCGTTTTCGGTCTCGTAGTAGTCGGCCTTCGGCGTGTAGGTGCATTCGCCCTTGGCGGCTTCGGCGTTGAAGTTGTCAAGGAAGTTCTGGATGCCATAGAATGCGGTCGGGAGAATCTGTGCGTTGATCATAATTTTACCTCTTTTGTTGCGGGCCCTTTTGGCGGGAACCCATTGTTTTTTGTCTTCGCACTACTATAAGCGAACTCCGTGCCAAAACGGGTGACTGATGCATCCGGAAACGAAAATCTGCCATTTTTCGAAGAAAATCGACAGTTTTGCGCTAAAGCCGTGCCAAAACCATGGCAGCCTATTTCATAAAAAAACATGCCGGTTTCACGTGCGAAACGCCGGCATTTATCATTTTGAAAAGTCGCAGAAGTAAAAAAGAAACGGCCCCCCGATGAAGGGGGACCGCTTGGGTTGGTTATGGAGGTACTCTTTAGAACTGTTCGAAGAACTTGCGGACTTCTTCGGGCACCCAGGTTTGTTCCCAGTTCCAGCCGATGCTCATGTTGCCCGTGTCGTGGGCGGTCCACTGGTGGTTTCCGGGCCAGCTGCACCACTTGACGGGGAAGCGTTCGTCCACTTTCTTGAAATCGTAGCACACGTGGCCGGTGTTCCCACTGATTTCCTGCGGTTTTTCGCTGCTCGCGTCGGTGAAGTCGCCGTTCGCATCGGCCTTGCCGTTCCTCTTCAGGATTCTCGGCAGTGCGCTGTTCTTGGCGCGGTTGTAGTCGCAGCGGTCGTCGTTCACGCCGTGCACGTTCATCCAGGCGATAGGCAGGTTCTTCATCGCGTTACCCTCGGGCAGCCAAATATTGTAGTCGGCCACGGCGTAGGTGGCCGCTGCGCGGACCCGGCTCTGCATGTCCTGCATCAGCGAGTAGCTGAACATGGCTCCGTAGCTGAACCCGGTGATGAACACGCGGCTCGTGTCGATACAGTAGTTCTCGTTCAGGGTGGTGAGTGTCTGGGCGAAAAAGTCATGGTCGGCCTGGCCCTTGCTCCATAGGCCGCCAATCGCATCGAGAGAGACGAAGATGTAGTCGCCGTTCTTGTCGAGCACCTGCTGGCCGTAGTAGGGCGTGGGGTGGTCGTAGTCGGGGTCGTGGTGCACAAAGTCTTCGCCTTTGCTGCCGTAGCAGTGCAGCGCGAATAGCACCTTGTGCGGCTTCTTGTTGTCGTAGTTCTTGGGCAGGGTGACGAAGTAGGTGCGGTTGTCGCTGCCTACCCGGATCTGGAACTGGTCGCCGTTCTCGACGCTCTTGACCTTTTGCAGCTTGGAATTGGAGCCGCAGCCCTTGCTGGGCGTGGGGTCGTTACCGATTGCATAGCCGAACTTGAACTGGGGTGCGGTCTTTACGAGCTTGACATCGAGCGTGGTGTCGAGAGTGCCGAGGGGGACCGTGAGCGTGTCGAAGCCTTCGGCCACGAAGCGGATGGATTCGCTCTGCTGCACCTGTTTCAGGAGGGCGCGGCCTTCGCTGTCGAGGGAATTGGTGTAGGAGCCGTTCGCGTTGAAGCGGAGGGTCTGTGTCGCGCTTCCCAGGGTCACCTTGGCGAAATACGTGCCCTTGGCCTTCACGCCGGAGGTGAGGTCCACCTGGCCTGCGCCATAGAGGGTCTGGGCGAACACCCGGTTTCCGAGCGAGTTGAAAATCATGACCTCGACGGGCTTGCTGCCGCTCTGCGCATAAGAGAGGATTCCGTTGCTTATGCCGATGTAGCCGGCGGTGGCGCCTGTAACCGGCCTGATTCCCGTTTCCTCGTCCTCGTGGATGGTAAACTTGCCCTGGTCGTCGGTCGTAGCGGTCTTGCCTTCCTTGAGGAGGCTCGCTGTGGCGCCCTTGATGGCTTTGCCCTGGTCATCGGAAACGGTTCCCGATACGGTATATGCAGAAACGGTCCCGCAGAATGCGAAGAGGCATGCTGCCGTGAAAAGACTGAAACCCTTGATTGTCATGAACACTCCTTTTCCCAAAAAACTATTAGGAACTACACCTTGCAATAAACTAATCTAAATCGTGACATATGAAATGTCGTGTGCTCGCCCGCCCTATTCATGGATGAATTGTCTACAAAAACAAATTTACAGGGATAAAGAAACGGCCCCCCGATGAAGGGGGACCGCTTGGGTTGGTTATGGAGGTACTCTTTAGAACTGTTCGAAGAACTTGCGGACTTCTTCGGGCACCCAGGTGTTCTGCCAGTTGCCGTTGTCGTAGGCGGTCCACTGGTGCTGACCGTTCCAGCTGCAGAACTTGACCGGGAAGCGTTCGTCGACGGTTGTGAAATCATAGCAGAGGTGGCCGGCGCCGCCGACTTCCTTCGGCTTTTCTGCGCTGGCATCGGTGAAGTTGCCATCTGCATCGGCCTTACCGTTGTTTTTGAGGATGCGCTTGAGTGCACTGTCACGAGCGCGGTTGTATTGGCAGGTGCCGTCGTTCTTGCCGTGCACGGCCATCCAGGCGATAGGCTTGCCCTTGTTCTGCGGCAGGTAGATATTGTAGTCGGCCGTTGCATACACGGCCACGGCGCGCAGGCGGTGCTGCATGTCCTGGGCCATGGAGTTGGTGACCATGGCGCCGAAACTGAAGCCCGTCATGAAGATACGGGTGGTATCGATGCAGTAATTCTCTTCGAGAGTCGTAATCAGCTGGTCAATGAACTTGTGGTCCTTGTCGCTGCTGACACTCCACGGCATGCCATCGGTATCGCCACGCGGGGCGACAAAGATGTAGTTGCCTTCCGTATCAAGCTTCTGCTGGCCGTAGTACGGAGACGGATGGTCCTGGTCCGGATAGTGGTGGACGAAGTCCTCGGCGTTAGAGCCCATGCAGTGCATGGCGAAGAGCAGCTTGTAAGGTTTCTTGTTGTCGTAGTTCTTCGGTAGCGTGATGAAGTATTCGCGGTTGTCGCTGCCCACTCTCATTTCGAAGCGGTCGCCGTTTTCGACGCTCTTGGTCTTCTGCAGCTTTGACGTCGTGCCGCAACCTTTACTCGGACGCGGTTCGTTCTTCAGGGCGTAGCCGAAGGTGAACTGTTCTTCGCCGCTGGTTATCTTGTTGAGGAAAATGTTGAGATTCGTGTCGAGCGTGCTGAGCGCCATGGAGAGCGTGTCGTAGCCGTCGGCGGAGATGATGAGTTTTTCTCCCGGTTGGACTTCCTTCAGCAGGGCACGGCCTTTGCTATCGAAGGAATTGGTGTAGGTTCCGTTTGCGCTGAAGCGGATGGTCTGCTTCACGCTGCCCATGGAAACCTTCGCAAAGTAGGTTCCTTTCGCCTTCACTCCGGAGGAAAGGTCCACCTGGCCTGCGCCATAGAGGGTCTGGCCAAACACGTTGTTGCCCATGGCGTCAAAAATCTTGACCTGGATGGGGTTGCCCCCGTTCTGGGAGTAAGAGAGGATTCCCGAATTGATGCTGATGTAGCCGGGGGCCTGCATGGGGTGCAGCGCGTCGGGCGGCGGGGTAATTGTATCCTGTTCGTCTTCGTGAATGGTGAACTTGCCTTCCGCATCTGTTGTCGCGGTCTTGTTCTCCTTGAGAAGCTGGACCTTGGCTCCGCTGATGGCGGGGCCGTTTATACTACCGTCGGTGACGGTGCCGCTTAGGGTGTATGCGGATGCGGCAGATACCGCGAGGGCTACTCCAATAACCAGAAGATTCTTCATCTTCAACTCTCCTTTTTTTAGAATATCCCAATACTCCACCCTCAAATCTACCCATATTTATGTTTAAATCCACTGCATGTAAATTTTAGTTTATGGATAAATTGTCCACGCTATTTTGAGAATCGAAACGCGAAAAAAAGAAAAACATGAAAAAAAGAACGCCGCTTTTTCCGGCGTTCCTGAACTTTTTTCGGTGCCTTGGAACTAGTCCAGCTTGCCCTGGTACAGGTCGAGCACCTTACGGGCGAGCAGGCTTGTGTATTTCGCGTTCACGAGCGTCACCTGCGCCTTCTCGAGGTTGTTCTTCTGGGTGAGGTAGTCGGTGTAGGTGAGGGCGCCAGCGTTCCGCTGTTCCTCGGCCACCAGGAGCGCCTCGTTCTCGGCTTCCACCTGGAGTATTGCCGCCTTCCACTGCATGTCGGCGCTCACCGCGTTCAGGTAGAGCTTCTCGATGTTGTTCTCGAGGTTCTTTGCGGTCTCTTGCATGCCGAGCTGCGCTTCCGATTCGCTGACCTGCGCGAGGAGCACCTTGTTGCTTGTGGACCCACCGTCGTAAATGGGGATGTTGATGCCGAGCGATACGGAATTCTGCCAGCCGTACTTGAGCTGGTCGCCGTATGCGCCCGACTCCCAAGCCTGGAGGCCCGTGCTGGAGTTTGCCCCGAGCGTTACCGTGATGGAACTTCCCTTGCCCGCGACCTCGGTGTTCTTCTTCGCCGCGCGAACCGAGATGCTGTCGGACTTGAGGCCCGGGTGCTGCTCCCTGACCGCCTTCTTGAGGTCGGCGAGCGCGGGTAGCGGTTCGAGAGAATCGGGGGAGGCGATGGAAGATTCCGGTGCGGAGATGTCGAATTCGGCGTCGTCGCCCAGTTCCAGCAGCTGCCGGAGCGATGTTTTCGCGGTACTTACCGCAAGCTGCGCCGAGAGTTGCGCCACCTGCTTCTGCAACACGTTGGACTGGCTCTGCGTGAGGTCCTTCTTGGTGATGGAGCCCGCCTCGAAAAGCTTGCCGTAGTGCTCGAATTCCGCCTGCGAGAGTTCCACGGATGCGTCTGCGGTACGAAGGTTCTCCTGTGCGGCGAGCAGGCTCATGTAGGCGTTCAGCACGCCTTCCTGGATGCTGCGTTCGGTCTGCTTTGTGGCGAGTGCGGCGGACTGCTTCTTGAGCTGGTTCACTTCGACGGTGGCGCCGCTCACCCCGCCGTCCCATAGCGTGTACGAGCCCGAAATTCCGAGGCTCAGGCGGTAGTGGTCTTCGTTGTGGACGAAGGGGTGGTCGTAGAGCGTGTTCTGGATGCTGGCCGAAACGGTGGGGCGGTTGCCGATGCTTGCCTGCTTGATGTTGATTTCGGCCTGTTGTTCGCGGAGTTTCGCGGTCTCGAGCGAGAGGCTCTTTTCCTTCGCCTGCTTGAGGCATGCGTCAAGCGTCCAGGTGTCGGCCTGGGCGAGGGTTGCCGTCATGAGGGTCGCGAGAATGATAGCCTTTCTGTTGTTCATGCCATTTAGATGCGCGGATGCAACGGTGCGTTGCGTGTCCGGGGTGTATAAGATAAAAAAAACAGAAACGGAAAAGGCCCGGACGATGCCGGACCTCTTCGAGTGGACGGTACTGGATTTGAACCAGTGACCTCTGCCGTGTGAAAGCAGCGCTCTAAACCAACTGAGCTAACCGTCCAAAATGGTAGCGCAAATATAAAAAAGGTGCTTGACCTTGTCAAGGGGTGACTACAGGTACTTGTCTTCGGCGCCGCGGAGGATGGTAAGGAACTCGGCCGGGGTCTTGGCGGCGATGAGGTCCTTGCGCACGTTGCCGTCGGCCAGGAGGCGGCTCACGGAAGACAGCGCCTTGAGGTGGGGGCCCACGGTGTTGCCCGGGCTCACGATGAGGATGAGCAGGTAGACCGGTTCGCCGTCGAAGGAAGCGAAGTCGAGACCGTTCTCGACAGTGGCGGCCACCATGCACATGCGGTCTACGTAGTCGATCTTTGCATGGGGGACGGCCAGCCCGCAACCGATACCGGTGGAGCGACTCTGCTCGCGGTTCCAGACGGCTTCGAAAATCTCGTCGCGGTGTTCAAGTTTGTAGGCGCTGCAGAGCGTGTCGACGAGCTCGTTGAGGATGTCCTCCTTCGTCTTGCTCGCGGAGTTGATCAAGATGCAGTTGTCTACGAATCTTTCAGAAAGTCGCATTTTGTTTTTCCTTATTCTATCCCACCAAACTTATATTTTAGAAAAATTTAACACAAATTTCGAGATTGTATTCATAAAATAATTTTTGGACCCTGCGAAGAGGGGCCGAAATGTCGAATTATTAGAATTTTGACAGCAAATCTGCAGTTTCGAAAGGCGAATTCAGGTCTTCGAGCGCCTTGATGGCCTTTTCCATGTGCGCAACGTCCACCTGGCCGGGGGCCTGCGCCTGCCCGATTGACCCGTACGTGAGGTTCGCCCCCTCCTTGAGCGACCAGATGCGGCTCGCCTTGCCCGTTTCGCCCATCCCGAACGCGGCGAAGAGCTCGAAATTCTGCGAATGGATGCGCGCGAACTTGTACAGGCGCTCGCAGTCGGTTTCGCTGTTGCTCATGGCGGCAATCTTCAGGCCGTCGGCCTTCATGCGCAGGCAGTCGCGGGCGAAGTCGTCCAGTTCCTGCAGGTTCGGAATGCGCAAAAAATTGTGCTGCGATACGAGAATCTTTGTCTTGCGGAGGTCGGCGAGATTCTTGAGGTTCTTGAAGTCGTACAGGCAGTCCTGCTCCAGGTCGAGCCATTCGGGCACATCGCCTTCGGCAAGAATCTTTGACCAGAGCGGGATGCGCGAGTACGCGTCCTTGTCGGGGAACCTGCCGCCGTCCCGTTCCAGGCGGATGGTGCCTACCTGCATGGCGCCCGGGGCAATCTTCTTCACGCGCCTTGAAAGCGCGGGCCATTCCTTTTCGGGAAAGAAGTCGTAGCGGATTTCGAGCGCGTTGCATGCCTCGATGTCCAGGAACACGGGGTTCATGGAGTCTTCTTCGATGGCGGAGAGGACTTCGGGGCCGATGAGGCCGACCAGGATTTTTTCGTTGCTCGCGGGCATGCGTTAAATATAGGAATTTGGCGCTTTACAATCCGTGCTTCCGGGACGATAATAAAATGAAATTTCTAAATTATACCCGAACAAAAAGGATTTATTATGGCCGATTGCAACGAAAAGAAAGAAAACCAGACTCCGGAAATGATGAAGAAGGCGGAAGAGTTCCTCGCTTCCAAACGCCGCATCTTCTTGTGGGGCGGTGTCGATGACGAGAGCGCCGAACGCATCGTGAAGCAGCTTCTGTACCTGGATTCCCTGAACCACGAAGACATCGTGTTCTTCATCAACAGCCCGGGCGGCGTGATTTCTAGCGGTCTCGCCATCTACGACTGCATGAACGCCATCCAGAGCGACGTGGTTACGGTCTGCTGCGGCCAGGCTGCCTCGATGGGGGCGGTCCTCCTCACTGCCGGTGCGAAGGGCAAGCGCGTCGCATGGCCGAACGCCCGCATCATGATTCACCAGCCGCTCATTCACGGCGAGATTGTGGCTCCCGCGAGCGACATCCAGATCCAGGCCGAAGAAATGCTGCGTATCCGCGGCATCACGGGCAAGATCCTTGCCGAGACCTCGGGCCACACGATCGAGGAAATCGACCGCGACACCGAACGCGACAACTTCATGAGTGCCGAAGAGGCCAAGGCCTACGGCCTGGTCGACAAGGTCGAGAGCTTGGTATAATGGGACTTTTTTCTGCCATCAAGAGCGGTCTTGCAAAGACGCGCGACGCCCTCATGGGCGAACTCAAGGGCATTGTCGGCGCGGGCAAGATTACCGACGACACGCTCGAGGAACTCGAGGAACACCTGATCAAGGCAGACGTGGGCGTGGAAGCCGCGTTCCTGCTGACGGATGCCCTCCGTGAACAGGCGCTGGGCAAGTCGCTCACCACCGAGCAGGTGCTCGACATCATGCGGAGCGAGGCGGAGCGCTTATTGAAGGACCCGCCGCTGTTTGAACTCAAGGGCAAGCCGCACGTGGTTCTCGTGATTGGCGTGAACGGCGCCGGCAAGACGACTACGATTGGCAAGCTCGCCGCCCGCTGGATAGGCGAAGGCAAGAAGGTGATGATTGCGGCCTGCGACACGTTCCGCGCCGCGGCCATCGAACAGCTGGAAACTTGGGCCGAGCGTAGCGGTGCAGAATTCGTGAAGCACCAGGAAGGGAGTGACCCGGCAGCCGTCGCGTTTGACGCGTGCCAGGCCGCCGTCGCCCGCGGGTGCGACGTGGTGCTGATTGATACCGCCGGCCGCCTGCACAACAAGGACTACCTGATGGAAGAGCTCAAGAAGATAGTCCGCGTGGTGAAAAAGGTGAACCCGGATTTTCCGCACGACATGTGGCTCGTGATAGACGGGAACACCGGACAGAATACCATCAACCAGACGAAGATTTTCAACCAGAGCTTCCCCCTGACGGGCCTCGTGGTCACCAAGCTCGACGGGACTGCGCGTGGAGGTGCCGTGCTCAGCATCGCAAGTTCGCTCCAGATTCCCATCCGCTGGATTGGCATGGGCGAGCGCATCGACCAGCTGGTGCCCTTCAGCAAGGCCGAATACGTGGAAGGCCTTTTCGAGAACGCGCTGGAAGAGAAAAACTGACGGAGCGGATTGCGATGGCGTTGCCGGTGCGAAAATTCCTTGTTCCTCTATGCTGCGCATTTGCGCTCCTGGCGGGCTGCTCCGACGATGCCCCTTCGGTCGATAAGAAACTGGTGAAGGCGTTCGTCGAGGTGCGGATGGCCGAACAGGCCTATGGCAAGGAGGCTCCGAACGTGAGACTGGCGCGCCGGACTATCCTTCAGAAATACGGCTACGACACGGAGTCGTTTGCGGCTGCCTGCGACAAGGTGCTTGAAAATCCCGAAAGCTGGGTCCCGTTCCAGCAGGCCGTGGTGGAACATGTCGATTCCCTGCTTGGGATTCCGAAACAGCCCAAGGATGACAAGAAAAAGGGGAAGAAAAAGTGAGCCCGCGCCGCCTCTCCATCGCTGGCCTCGTCTGTGCGGTTCTGCTGGTCCCTTCGGTTCCGGCATTGTCGGCCGTGCCCATGCAGAAGCCCCAAGTCCATTGGATGAGCTATTCCAAGGCCCTCGAAAAGGCGAAACAGAATCCGAAGCTCATCTTCGTGGACCTGTATGCGGACTGGTGTCTCCCTTGCCGAGTCATGGATGCGAACGTCTATTCCGACTCGACGGTCGCCTCTCTCCTGAACGACAAGTTCTATGCGGTGAAGCTTGACGTGGAATCCAAGGAAAAGATTGCGTGTGACGGCGAGCATAAGATTGTGAAGGATTGCATGACCCAGGTGTGGGAATTGAGCACTTTGCCGTCGTTCGTGCTGCTCGCTCCCAAGGGGCTTTCTATATTGACAGTGACGGATTCCATGAGTCCGCAGGAAATGCAGTCTCTCCTGTACCAGTTTTTGGCGAAGGAAGAGGAATGGAGCAAGCGATGAACGAACAGGTCCTTTTTTACATACAGGTTGCCTACTGGGTGCTGTTCTTCTTGCTTGCGCTTTGTTACGGGATATTCCCGGTGACGCTCCCGTTCGTGAGTGAACTGTTCAAACGCCGCCGTCGCCACATAGACGAACATTTCGAATTGCCGAATGTCTCGCTCCTCATATCTGCGTTCAACGAGGAAGGCGTCATCGAGAGGAAAATCCAGAATATCCTCGAAATCGACTATCCCAAGGAAAAACTCGAGGTGCTGATTGGCGACGATGGCTCTGCCGACCGCACCGCGGAGATTGTCGCGCGCTACGCCGACAAGGGCATTACCCTCGTGAAGGCGCCGAAGAACGCGGGCAAGGCGGCGATGCTCAACCGTCTGCAGAAAATTGCGAAGGGCGATATCCTTGTATTCTGTGACGCGAACACGATGTTTTTCCCGAACGTGGTCCGCAAGTTGGTGGAACCCTTCAAGGACAAGAAAATCGGTTGCACCTGCGGTCACCTGATTCTTTCGGACAAGAGCGGGACCATGCTTGGACAGGGCGAAAGTTCGTACTGGGACCTGGAATCCGAAATCAAGAAATTCGAGGGGATCCTGGACCGGCTCATCGGCGGTAACGGCGCCCTCTATGCCATCCGCCGGGAACTCTATACGGAACTGCCCGTAAAGAAGAGCGTCATGGACGACTTCTTCATTACGACGAAGATTCTCCAGAAAGGTTATTTCTGCACGTTTGTCGCGAGCGCCATCGGAACGGAGCAGACGTCGAAGGAAGGGAGCGGCGAGTTCCGCCGCAAGGTGCGTATCGGGCGGGCGAACTTCAACTACCTGCTTTCTTACCTGCCGCTCCTGAACCCGTTCAGGCCGCTGCTTGCCTACCTCTTCTTTTCGCACAAGATTCTGCGCTGGTTCTCCCCGCATATCATTATCCTCCTGTTCGTGCTGAATGCACTGCTGCTACCCCTGGGCTTGTTTTACCAGGTGTCGTTCGGTCTCCTTGTGCTCGCGTTCCTCATTTGCGTCACTAAGGCCGTACCCAGCGCCTATTATTTCATGTCGATGAATTTCGCTCTCCTCAAGGGGTTCTTCCTTTCGTTCTCCCGCGAAAAGAGCGGCGGCTGGGCTCGCGAAGCCCGCAGCGACGAGTAGCTTATGAAAAAATTCCTGACTGCTATTTTGTTTGCGATTGCGTTTGCCGCGATTCCGGCGAACGCCTTCACGATGGATGTTCAGGGTGGAGTTGTAAACCATGTGAGTGAACTCTCGAAGTTCAACATGAGCTTTTACGGGCACCTGTGGTATCCTATCGACCAGATGCTCTTTGTGGGGTTTGGCGGCGGCTACCAGGAGCTTGATAACGTGGGCTACGTTCCGCTTTCTGGCAGTCTGTGGGTGCGCCTCCCCATCGGGCGGCAGGTGCTCCCGGTCGCGACGGGCGATGTCGGATACATGATAGGTGAGCGCCACCAGATGTTCTGGCGTGCGGGCGGCGGCGTCGATATCAAGAACGGCGACTATTCTTCCATCCTGGTCATGGGCGGTTACGAATTTCTCAACCACGATGGGCACGGGTACGCCTTCTTGCAGATAGGTGTCCTGATAGAGCTGTAACGAGATTGCCTTCCCATTTTTGCAAACCGGAATCTGTTTGCACGAAAAAAGCCCCCTTTCGGGGGCTTCCTGATAATTGCGATAAGCGTTATTACAGCACGCCGTGAGCCTGGCGGGCGATCACGTCGAGCTGCTGTTCGCGCGTAAGCTTGATGAAACGCACCGCATAGCCGGATACGCGGATAGTGAAGTTCTGGTATTCTTCCTTCTCCGGGTGCTCCATCGCGTCCTTCAGCTTTTCGATGCCGAACACGTTCACGTTCAGGTGGTGGCTGCTCTTGCCGAAGTAGCCGTCGAGCACCTGCATGAGCTTTTCCGTGCGTTCGGTGTCATTGCTTCCGAGTGCGGCGGGGTTGATGGTCTGCGTATTGCTGATGCCGTCGAGGGCGTATTCATAGGGGAGTTTCGCCACCGAGTTGAGGCTTGCCAGCAGGCCGTTCTTTTCGGCTCCGTAGCTCGGGTTCGCACCCGGGGAGAGCGGTTCGCCTGCCTTGCGTCCGTCTGGGAGCGTGCCAGTCGCCTTGCCATAGACAACGTTGCTTGTGATAGTGAGGATGCTGGTTGTCGGCTCGGACTTGCGGTACGTGGGGTTCTGGCGGATTTTCGCCATGAACGTCTTGAGCAACCACACGGCGATATCGTCGGCGCGGTCGTCGTCGTTTCCGTAACGTGGAAAATCGCCTTCGATCTGGAAATCCTGGGCAAGTCCCGTTTCCTTGTCGCGGATGACCTTCACCTTTGCATACTTCACGGCGCAGAGGCTGTCGACCACGTGGCTGAAACCTGCAATGCCGGTCGCGAACGTACGGCGCACGTCGGTATCGATGAGTGCCATCTCGGCTGCCTCGTAGTAGTACTTGTCGTGCATGTAGTGGATGAGGTTCAGCGTGTTCACGTACAGGCGGGCAAGCCAGTCGAGGTAGAGGTCGAACTTGTGCACCAGCTCGTCGTAGTCGAGGTATTCGCTCGTGATGGGCGGGTACTCGGGGCCAATCTGCTGCCCCTTGCAAATCGCTTCGTCCTTGCCTCCGTTGATGGCGTAGAGGAGCGTCTTCGCGAGGTTCGCACGGGCACCGAAGAACTGCATTTCCTTGCCGGTCTGCGTGGCGGACACGCAGCAGCAGATGCTGTAGTCGTCACCCCAGATGGGGCGCATCGTGTCGTCGTTCTCGTACTGGATGGCGCTTGTCTTCACCGAGATTTCGGCGGCGAACTTCTTGAAGTTCTCGGGCAGGCGCGGGCTGTAGAGCACCGTGAGGTTCGGTTCGGGCGAGGGGCCCATGTTCACGAGCGTGTGGAGGAATCGGTAGTCCGTCTTCGTTACCATGTGGCGTCCGTCCTGGCCGATACCTGCGACTTCGAGGGTCGCCCACACCGGGTCACCGCTGAAGAGTTCGTTGTAGCTCGTGATGCGGGCGAACTTCACCATGCGGAGCTTCATCACGAAGTGGTCGACGAGTTCCTGGGCTTCCTCTTCGGTGAGGATTCCCTTCTGCATGTCGCGGTTGATGTAGATGTCGAGGAACGTGGAAACGCGACCCACGCTCATGGCGGCGCCGTTCTGTGTCTTGATGGCGGCGAGGTATCCGAAGTAGAGCCACTGCACGGCTTCGCGGGCGGTCTTCGCGGGCTGCGAGATGTCGTAGCCGTAGATTTTTGCCATTTCTTTCATGCCCTGGAGCGCCTTGATCTGTTCGGCGAGTTCTTCGCGCTGGCGGACGACTTCTTCGGACATGTCGGTCTCGTCGGTGAGGGCCTTGTCGGCCATCTTCTTCTCGATGAGGTAGTCGATGCCGTAGAGTGCCACGCGGCGGTAATCGCCCACGATTCGACCGCGACCGTAGGTGTCCGGAAGCCCGGTGATGATGTGCGCCTTGCGGGCCGCGCGCATGGCCGGGGTGTACGCGTCGAACACGCCCTGGTTGTGCGTCTTGTGGTAGTCCGTGAAGATGTGGTGCAGTTCTTCGCTCGGCGTGTAGCCGTAGTTCTTGCACGATTCTTCGGCCATCTTGATGCCGCCGAACGGCATGAACGCACGCTTCAGGGGCTTGTCCGTCTGCAGGCCCACGATCTTTTCGAGGTCCTTCATGGCGTCGTCGATGTAGCCTGCCTTGTGGCTCGTGAGGCTGGAAACCACGTCGGTGTCCATGTCGAGCACGCCGCCCTTTGCAATCTCCTGCTTCTGTAAGTCTTGGACCTTGTTCCAGAGCTTGTTTGTAGCGTCTGTCGGCCCTACGAGGAACGACTTGTCCCCGTCATATTGCTTGTAGTTCTTCTGGATAAACAGGCGGACGTTGATGTCCTCTTTCCAGCGCTGGCCTACGAAGCCATCCCATTCTTCCTTGACAATCATGCTTTACCTTCTTTGCATCCTTATTCAAAAAGTCCTTGTTTTTTCCAAATTTACCAAAAAGAAAGGGCAGTTCTGGGGTGTTACGGGCCTTGCTTCTCGGTTTTCTTGTTTTTGTAATCATTACAAATATAAACAATAAATTATAAATTTGCAACCGGGAAATGTCTTTTTTTTGTAACTTGTTGAACCATAATGATATATTGAAATGCGAAGTTTTGGATATGTGATACTGTTGATACAGTCTGGTTTGGAAATTTACGTTTTTTTTACGTTGAGAGGAAAAAAAATGTGTATTTTTAAGGCATACTAAATGTTCTCCTCCTAAAGGAATCCCTGGACTTGTCCGGGGGTTTCTTTTTTTTGAATGAAATTTCTATCTTTACGCCCGAAAAATAAAAGGGACACATTATGCCTACTATGACTTCTGCGCAGGTGCGCGAATCTTTCATCAAGTTCTTTGAATCCAAGGGCCACCTCTTTGTGCGTTCTTCGCCGGTGGTTCCGCATGACGACCCGACGCTCATGTTCACGAACGCGGGCATGAACCAGTTCAAGGCGATTTTCCTGGGCGACAATCCGAAGGGCTGGAAACGCGTATGCAACAGCCAGAAGTGCCTCCGCGTGTCCGGTAAGCACAACGACCTCGACGTGGTGGGCCGCGACAACTACCACCACACCTTCTTCGAAATGCTCGGTAACTGGAGCTTCGGCGACTACTACAAGAAAGAAGCCATCGCCTGGGCTTGGGAACTTTTGACCGAAGTTTGGAAGCTCCCGAAGGAACGCCTGTTTGCCACCGTGTACCAGGACGATGACGAAGCCTGGCAGATTTGGAAGGACGTGTCCGGCCTCCCGGA
>NZ_DFLC01000019.1:58517-58653 GCF_002374005.1 Fibrobacter sp. UBA3629
GCCCACAGCAACTTCTGGGAAATGGGCGACACCGGTCCGTGCGGCCCCTGCTCCGAAATCCATTACGACCGCGGCGACCTCGCTACCCAGGCCGAAACGTTCAAGGACCCCATCAAGGGCGTGAACGGCGAAAACG
>NZ_DFLC01000019.1:58732-149752 GCF_002374005.1 Fibrobacter sp. UBA3629
ACGACCGCTATATTGAAATTTGGAACAACGTGTTCATGCAGTACGAACGCGTGAGCGACGGCAGCCTCATTCCGCTGAAGGCTAAGAACGTCGATACCGGTATGGGTTTCGAACGTATCTGCGCTATTCTGCAGGGCAAGACCAGCAACTACGACACCGACGTGTTCACCCCGATTATCGCTAAAATCGCTGAACTCAGTGGCGTGCCTTACAACGACGGTGAAGCCGGTACTCCGCACCGCGTGATTGCCGACCACATCCGCGCGATTTCTTTCGCTATTGCCGATGGCGCTCTCCCGAGCAACGAAGGCCGTGGCTATGTGCTCCGCCGCATTCTCCGCCGCGCTAGCCGCTTTGCCCGCCTGCTGGGCCAGAAGGAAGCCTTTATCTACAAGCTGGTGCAGGTGCTCGCCGACACCATGGGCGATGCTTTCCCGGAAATCCGCGAACGCAAGGAATTCGTCGCAAGCGTGATCAAGAGCGAAGAAGAAAGCTTTATCCGCACGCTCGACGCCGGCCTCGAACGCTTCGCTGCCATCTCCGCCGACCTCAAGAAGGGCGACAAGATTCCGGGCGACAAGGTGTTCCTCCTCTATGATACTTATGGATTCCCGCCGGACCTCACCGGCATCCTCGCCGAAGAAAAGGGCCTGGCCATTGACGAAGAAGGTTACAACAAGTGCATGGAAGAACAGAAGGCCCGTGCCCGCGCCAACATGAAGCAGGGCATCAATACGATGGGTACCGAAGGCTGGACGCAGTACAGCGAAGAAAGCACCAAGTTCGTGGGCTATGAACTCTCCGCTTGCGAAACGAAGGTTGTGCGCTGGCGTGAAGACAAGGGAGTCCTCTCCATCGTGCTTGAAACCTCTCCGTTCTACGCCGAAATGGGTGGCCAGGTCGGCGACAAGGGAACGCTCGTTTCTGCCGATTTGGAAATTGACGTGTTCGACACCGTGAAGGTGAACGACACCGCCCTCTGCCGCGGTAAGGTGAAGAAGGGTACGGCCAACGAAACGACGATGGGAGCCGTGTTCATGGCAACCGTCGATAACGACCGTCGTAACGATATCCGCAAGAACCATTCCGCCACTCACTTGCTGCAGGCGGCGCTCCGCCAGGTGCTCGGCACTCATGTGCAGCAGCAGGGTAGCTTTGTCTCGAACGAACTCCTCCGCTTCGACTTCAGCCACTTCAACGCCATGACTGCCGAAGAAATCCAGAAGGTGGAAGACATCGTGAACGCGAAGGTGATGGAATGCTTGCCGGTCAACACCCAGGTGATGGGCGTCGACGAAGCCAAGGCCAGTGGTGCCATGGCACTGTTCGGCGAAAAGTACGGCGACGAAGTCCGCGTGGTCAAAATGGGCTGCGCGGGCGATGAATTCTCCAAGGAACTCTGCGGTGGCTTGCATGTGCAGAACACCGGTAACATCGGCCTCGTGAAGATTATCTCTGAATCTAGCGTGTCCGCTGGCGTGCGCCGTATTGAAGCAGTCTCTGGCCGTGGCGCGCTCTCGCTGCTCCGCGCCGGTACGCAGATTTTGACCGCTCTCCGCGAACAGCTCCGCTGCAAGGACGTCGAAGTTCTCGACCGCATCCAGCAGACCTTCTCCAAGACGCAGAGCCTCGAGAAGAGCCTGCAGTCCGTGAAGCTCGAACTTGCGACCCTCATTGCGGCCGAAGTGTTGAACGGTGGCATCAACGTGATGGGCGTGAACCTGTTTGTGCGCGAACTCAACATGCCCGAAGACAAGTACAAGGACTTGCTCGACGGCATCCAGAACAAGCTTGCAACCGACAGCGTTGCCGTGATTGCGAACAAGGTGAACGGTAACGGAAGCATCGCCGTGATGGTGGGCAAGGACGTTCAGGCCAAGGGCATCAAGGCCGGAGACCTCGTCAAGGACCTTGCCGCTGCTTGCGGTGGCCGCGGCGGTGGACGCCCGGACCGTGCTCAGGCCGGCACCAAGGAAGTCGACAAGATTGCCGGTGCCATTGCGAACGCCAACAACTGGATTCGCGCGAAGCTCGGCGCCTAATAAGGCTTCCTTATTTTATCTGAATCTTCTGCGCGAATCTCTCGTTGCCGGATTTGACTTGCACGATGTAGCTGCCTTGTGCAAGGCCCTGCAGCGAGAATGCGTGCGTGCCGGCATCGAGAACGCCTATGTTCAGCGTCTTGATGCGGTGTCCCGTAATGTCGAAAATGGCGATGGCGGTTACGCCCGCTTGCGGTAATGCAATGGCGAGGTCTTTGCCCTGCAAGGAGATTTCTGCTTTTCTGACAATGTTTCGGCCTGCGCGGATGACGTCCGGGGTGATTACTTTGTCCCAGCCGGGCATGTCGTCGAGTGCGATGATGCGTTCGTCGTCGAGGTTCCTTTTCCACATGTCGGTAGGAGTCTTTTCAAGGAAGTTTCCGCTCCACGTCTGGCTCCAGGTCATCCAGTAACTCCAATAGGCCTTGTCTTCGGCGATGCTGTCGATATCCGGAATGGCGCCGTTTTCGCTCAGGGCGATGAGTTTCTTGGTTCCGACGTCGCTCACTATCTTGTTGAAGTAGTTGGCGGCGGAATTGTGGTTGTTAAGCGGGTCGTAGATATCGACCGCGACAATGTCCACGTACTCGTCACCCGGGTACCATTCCGCATTGAGCGCGCTGTAGTCGTAACCGAATTTCGGGTCGGTGTTGATGTTCCATACCCAGATGAGGTTTGTGAGTTTGTTTGTGTTCACCATGCGGTCGAATACGAGTCGGTAAAGTTGCACGTAGCACTTGGGGCTAGCCGTGCCCCACCAGAACCAGCCACCGCTGGCCTCGTGCAGCGGGCGCCACACGACGGAGATTCCCTTTCCCTCGAGTTCCTTGAAATAGCCCGAGACAATGTCCACGTCGGCGACGATGTCCTTGTAGACCTGCGAAGTCAAGTCAATCTCCTTGCAGGTGGAATCCTTGAAGGCCTTCGTGTAGTTGAAGCAGGTGTTGTTGTCGGCCGTCTTCGTGACGCCTTCGGTGCAACCCGCATTCCTGTAGCCTTCCTGCTGCGTGTAGAAAATCGTGTCTTCCCCGACTTTCCAGTGCCATGTGTAGGTCGGGATGCCGCCCATTTCCCACAGCTGCTCGGTCATCACCAGGTTGTTCTCGGTATAACCCCGGAACCAGCCTTCCTCGTGATGCCCGCCCGCGGCAAAGAGCATGTCGAACCCGCCCACGGCAGGGTAGTGGCCGCTGCGCTTGTAGAACTCGGCGATGTCGGTCTGACCCTTCCACGAGACTTCCTCGTCGCTAAACTTGCAGGAATCCGCCGGAGTGCATTCGCCTGCCTTCAAAAGCTTCATGTTGCCGTAGTCGTAGTTGAAGTTCTGGTCGCTAATCATCATGCCGCTTACGGTCTTCTTCATGAAGTTGTTGCGGAGGAACGTGTAGACTTTTTGGGCGCTTCCGCTTGCGTTTGGTGTTACGGGCAATTCGCTGATGTTGAAAACGGGGTCAGGATGGCGTTCCACGGTAATGTAGTCCACGCCGATGGCACCGTTCCCTACGGTAATCGTGTTTTCGCCGGCACGCATCTTGGCGGATGCCGCCACCACGTAGCTGGAATCGCAGTTGCGCGGGGTGGTGAGCATCGAGCCCGCCTCGACTCCGTTCACGAGGATCTTGGAGGTCGTCCAGTCGTACTGCTTGATGAGCACCTTGGTCGTGATGTCGTACATCGCGGTTTCTTCGACCTTGACCGTGAAGGTGAACTCGGTCCCGGAGGATTTCGTCACGAACTTCGCTCCGGTGGAATCCGCCGAGACGTCTCCGGCATTTACGCCCGGCTGCGCTTCGGCTTCGTAGACAGTGGGGGCGGCAAAAGCGGATACCGCCACGGAGAATGCGGCTATTGCCACAAAAGACTTGAATTCCATAAGCACTCCATACATCTTATGCTCTAAATATATCCTAAAAAAGGGCTGGTTGTTTTTTTACAAGAAAAAAGAAAGAAAACCTGTTGCGTGGCGCACAATGTCAAAAAAAATGCCCCCGCAGGCGTGAACCCGCAGGGGCGAGGAGTCAGAAATCCGTTATCTCACAAGTACGGGTTGCGTCGCGGTGATGCCCGCTCCCTTCGCTCGCACGATGTACATTCCCTTGGGCATGTTCTCGAGGCTAAACGCGTAGCTGCCCTGCGCAAGCGCGCCGTGGAAGAGGGTTGCGATGCGCCTGCCATTCATGCCGTAAACGTCCACGCTCACGTCGCCCGCCTTCGCGGTCACAAGCGAAATCGTGCTGCCGGAAATTTTGAAAGATGCTCCCGCCTTGACTGCGGCCACATGCGGTTCTTTCCCGATGGATGTTGTGCCGAATACGATCTTGATTTCGGGAATCATCTCTTCAGTGTTCTCGAAACCGCGGCTGAAGGCATCGTACTTGTCTTCGTTGAAGTCCCAGAGAACCTGGTCGCCCGCCTTGAAATTGTCATAAAGGAGCGTGCCGGTATAGCCTGCGGCGTAGTTCGCGATGACGACGCTCAGAGTCTGGTTGCGATCTGCAAAGCTGGAAATATCGAAGGAGCAGACGGTCGATTCGCCCGCGGGCACAACGCAAGCACTGGCATCGTCGTTCACCGGAGTCCAGGTCCAAGCATCCGTCAGCTTGAAAATCAGGTGCAGTTGCGCATTGGTGGCGCCCGTGTTCGTTACCTCGAACGTGAACGTGCTGGCCTTGCTCAGGTCCCATGTCTTCTGGTATTCGATCTGCGCGTTGTCGCCACCGTAGGTCACCGACATCTTGCCGTCGCCGCCTTCTTCGCTAATCGACACATCCTTAATCTTGATGCTCGCCTCTTCCGTTGCGGCGAGTGCCTTCATGGCGTCAAGCGCGGGGTCAATCGTGTAAGTGTAGCCGCCGAAGTTCGATTCGGTCTTGTCACCGATGTACTGCCAGGCGAGTGCGCCCGCATAGCCGCCGTCAAACGCCTTGCGGTAGCATTCCTCGGTCGAAATCTGGGTCTTTGCCGCCATGCTTGCGGTATAGGTATCGCCCTTCCAGCCGCTTGCGGGGAATTCGCCGATAATCATCGGCTTGCTATCGTAACCGTACTTGCTCGCCATCTGGGCTGCCGTATTCACGAACGGGCTCACCGCATCGTTCTGGTAATACGGGTAGTAGTGCGTCTGGAAAAAGTCGAGCGTGCCGTTCGCCTTGCCGCCCGCCGCCACGAGGGCCGCGTCGTTCCAGTGTTTTTGATACTGGATGTTCACGCTACCCGTAGAAACGAGCAGTTCCGGGTTTTCGGTATGGATGGCTGCCGCTACCTTGTTCGTAAATGCCTGGATCTTGGAAAGCGCCATCTTCTTGGAGGTCCAGCCGCTGCATTCGCTCGTCATGCCCTCGGGCTCGTTGAAAACTTCCCAGGTCATGAGCGCCTTGTGGTTGCCAATCGCCTTCACCACCGGGATGAGCGCGTTGTCGATAAACGCCTGCGTGCCCTCGTCCTCAAACAGGTTCGTATTCGCGGTGATGTCGAGCTTTTCGTCGTAAAGTCCCCACTGGTTGGGTTCCATCAGGTTGTGGCTGAAGAGACACATCGAGACCATCACGCCGTATTCCTCGGCGATGTCCAGAGCCTTCTTCATGTTGTTGATGGTGTTTTCCTTGAGGCCCGAAACCAGGTGCGTCGTCTGGTCGATTTCCGGGCTCTGGCTCATGTTGTTGAAAAGCCACCAGCGGATAGCGTTACCGCCCGCGGCGCGCGTGCCTTCCACAGCCTTGCGCCAGGCGTTCTCGTTCAGCGGGGAAGCTCCCACGTCGGAATTGTAGTCGCTCCAGGCGAGGTTTGTGCCCGAAAAGAAGATTTTCTTGCCGTTATAGAGCAAATCGGTGCCGCTCACCGTGAGGCCCGGAGCCGCAAAAGCGGTTCCACTGAGCAAAAAGGCCCCGCAAAGAGCCGCAAAACTCAATTTTTTCATATAACTCCTCAAAACGCCCCTTCGGAGGCGTTTACCCGAAAACTATAAATCGCTGGCGCAAAAAGGACATTTTTCGCCTCGGGGTGTTGACAAAAACCGCCGGATTTGTCCACACCGGGCGAGCGCGAAAAAGCTGAACCTGCGGCCATCTTGCGCTTGTTTTGCGGCTTCTATACGAAAAAAGCCCCACAGGCGAAAACCTGCAGGGCTTTGGAGTTAGGAGGAAACTTTACTTGACGAGAATCGGCTTGGTAGCGGCAATACCCGCGCCCTTCACGCGCACGATGTAGCTGCCCTTCGGCATGTTCTCGAGGCTGAACGCATAGCTGCCCGCGGCGAGGTTGCCCTTGTAGAGTGTCGCGACGCGCTTGCCGTTCAGGCCGAACACGTCGACCGATACCATACCCGCCTTCGCGGTAGAAAGCGAAATCGTGTTGCCCTGGATGCCGAACTTGGCGGCAGAGGCGGCCACGGTCTTGATGGCGTCGGAATTGCCGTTCTCGTCCACGAGCTCGATTTTCGAGACGAAATCCTTGCTCTGGGTGGCGGTCGTGAAGAGTTCCGTCTTCTTGTCGAATGCGGAAATCACCTTCCCGTTGTCGGCGACGAGGTCGTCAAAGGTAATGGTGCCCGAGAATCCCACGGCGGCGACCATCAGCGTGACGGAGAAGAGGTTGTCGAGGTCCGTGGGATGTTCCACGCCAGCATCGTCTTCGTACTTGGTGATGTCGAATTCGCAAGTAGAGGAGGCTCCGTCGTTGAGCCAGCATCCGGTAGAGGGGGACATTTCCCAGGTCCAGAGGCTATCCTTCATGCCGTTGCGCACAAAGGCGAGGCCTACCCAGACACCACCGTCTGCACCGCCCGAACCATTGTTCGTAATCTTGACGGAGACTGTCGATGCGCCAGTCAGATCCGGCACCTTCTGCAGTTCGATGTTCGCACCGTCCTCTCCGAGTGTCTTGTAGGTCACGGCCATCATCATGTTCTTGTAGTCTTCCGAAGAACCGCTACCTGCTCCGTATTTGGCATTTTCTGTAGAGGTGGGGCAAACCTTCGTTGCGGAGGCGGCCTCGTTGTAGTTGTCCCAGCCGGGCATTTCGTCAAGCGTGATGATGCGTTCGTCGGCGAGGTTCTTCTGCCATACGCTTGCGGCGGTCTGGCTGACGAAAGCGCTTCCCCAGGATTCGTACCACGGCATCCACCAGCTCCAGGTTGCTCCCTCGTTGTACATATTGTCTACATCGGGGATGGGGCCGTTTTCGCTGAGGGAAATAAGCTTGTTCGTACCGCCCTTGTTGGCAAAGTCGATGAATGCGGCGCTGTTGCTCTGGTGGTCATTAGCCTTGTTGTAGATATCGACGCTCAACACATCGTAGTAGGTTTCGCCCGGAGTCCAGGAAATCTTGGAGGCGTCCTGCGGGTTGAAATCCCAGATAAGGTTGTTCACGCCGTTCTTGAACACCATGCGTTCGTAGAGCAACTGGTAGAGCGCAGCGAACTGCTTGCCCGTGTGCGTGCTCCACCAGAACCAGTTTCCGCCGGATTCGTGCAGCGGGCGGAAGATGGCGGCGACACCTTCTGTCTGGAGGCCGAGGAAAATTTCGGAAACGCGGTCAATATCGCCGACGAGCGCCTTGTAGGCTGCCGAGAGGGTATCCCAGGTGGTGGTGCCCTTTATGAACGCTTCGGTGAAGTCGAATTCAGTGTAGGTTTCGTGTGCGCCCTTCACGTAGAATTCCACTTCGTCACCGGGGCGCCAGTGCCACGTGAAAGCCGGAATGCCGCCCTTCTTCCAGGTGGTCTTCGCGATGTCGATGGCCTTTTCGGTGTACTGCTGGAACCAGCCTTCGTCCTTGTTCGCGCCGGTTGCGTTCATGAGGTCGGCGCCGATGAGTGCCGGATACTTGCCACCGGCCTTGTAAACTGCCTGCACGTCTTCGTGCTGGGTGGCATCGCCCATGGTGTAGGCATCCATATTACCGGTCATCACGCCGGAGATGGTCTTTTTGCCGAAGTTGTTGACGAGGAAGTTGTAGAGTTTCTTGGCAGCGGGGGTCGCGTTTGCTGTGACGGGCGCATTGCAGAGATCGAAAGCCTTCGCTTCGTAAGGCTTGACTTCGATATAGTCCACGTCAATCCAGCCCCAGCTATTGGTGATGGCGATTGTATTTGCGCCTGCGGCAAGGGCGAGGACTGTTTCAACGTCCACAAATTTGTCCTTGTCCGTAACGGGGAAGGAAACCTGCGCGGAGGTGCTTCCGACACCGACATTGTTGATTTTGTCTCCACCGTAGTTGTTCATGTAGTGGATGACGACCGTGTATTGGCCTGCCGCATCGACAGTCACGGTCGGGAATGTGATATCGCCGCCGTTCATCTTGACATACTTACCGCCGGAGGCCGCTGTGCTGGTAGCGACAGCGGCATCTTTGGTAATCGTTCCGTCTTCGGCCTCGTATTGTGCGGCGAAACTGCTGACCGCGGCGAGACCAAACATCCATGCAAATTTTGTGATTTTCATACACGTCCTTTTTTGTTTTTCTTGAATATATATTAATAGTGGGTGTCCCGGCCCCCTTTTTTGGGGTCGCTGCAAAAAGATGTTGGGTAAATCACAACAACAAAAATGGCGAAATTTGCGTAAAAATGGCAAACTTCGTTTGCCGAAGGATTACTTGTACTCTGCGCCGAAGGTGAACGTGCGTTTTTCGCCGGGCGGGATGACGATGAGTCCGCGGTGATGGTTCAGCGCGTCGGGCTCCGATGTCATGGGCTCGATGGCGATGCTCTCGCGGGTCGGGGGCGTGTATATCTGGATGGCGTTGTACTGCCCGAGGCGGGCGTCCTGCCAGAGGGTAAGCTTGCCGTTCTTGCCTTCGAGCGTAACGATGCCTCTTCCTGCTTCTCTCGGATTGCTGTTGTCCACGAGGCAGAAGCAGTCGTTGATGAACTCGTCGTTAATCTTGCGGCCTGCAGTAAAGCGCGTGTCCGCATGGAAGTTGCCTGTCGGGAGGTCGGCGCTGTCAAGTTCCGCAAGGAGCGATTCGGGGAGTGTCATTACCAGGTCGTTGATTTTTTCACCTAGCATGTAGTACGGGTGCCAGCCTTCGGAATAGGGCATGTCCGTGTTGCCCATGTTCTCGACGGTCGATTCGACCTTGTACGCGTTCCCGGAGAATGTTATTTTGTTTGTAGCACGGAACGGGAAGGGGAATCCCGCGAAGGCACCCGGCCAGTCGCAGGTAAAAACGGCAGAGCAACTTTCGTTATCGCTTTCGAAACGCTCGAATTTCCATTCCTGGTTCTGCAAAAAACCGTGCAGGGCGTGCGGGGCCCAGCTTACGTTGTTGATGAGCTGGTAGGTCTTCCCGTTCCAGGTGAACTTCGCGTAGGCGGTGCGCCCGGGGTAGGGGGCTAGCCTGCAGCCCGCGTTGGTGTCGGGGCCCATCTTGAAGATGTCGTCGCCTTCGCGGTAACCGAAGAGCAGGTCAAGCGTTTTTTTGCCGGAGGCGGGGATGCGCCAGGCGTTGAGCCCGCCGCCGTAGCCCGAAAGGATTTCGAATTCAGCGCCGTCGTCGCGCTGGAGGACAAAACACTGCACTGTGCCGATAGGGCGGGAAATCAGTTTGAAGTTGCTCATGTGCAGTAAGATAGAAAATGCTATTTTTCCCGCCATGGATTCCCAGACGATAGTCGCCCCGATGACACCTGCCGGCGTGAGTGCCGTGGCCGCGCTTCGCGTGAGCGGTCCGAAGGTGCGTGAAGTTGTCCGAACCCTGTTTGGCGAAAAGCGTGCAGCTGCGCTTGAACCGCGTATGGCAAATCTCGGCTGTGCGCGTGACCCGCAGTCGGGCAAGCTTATCGATAGCCTATTGTATATCTTCTTCGAAGGCCCGAATTCCTATACCGGCGAAGACGTGCTGGAACTCTACCCGCACGGGAACCCGCTTATCGTACGCGACCTGCTGCAGGCAATCCGCGGGCTCGATGGCGTGCGTCTTGCCGAGCCCGGGGAATTCACGCGCCGCGCCTTCCTGAACGGCAAGATGGACTTGACGCAGGCCGAATCCGTGGCCGACGTGATTCACAGCGCGAACCGCGCAGAACTCGAGAACGCTCATCGCCTTCTGGGGGGCGCCCTCTCGAAGAAAGTCGCTACGCTCGCCGAGCAGGTGAAGGATATCTCCGCGCGCCTGGAACTTGATGTGGATTTCGCGGAAGAGGAGGCCGACCCGGACTTTGCGGGCTGGGAGGCGCGGTTTGTCGCTGTCCGTGAATCTATCCAGCAAATTTTGAACAGCTTCCACGGGAAGGCTTCGCTCAGCAGGCTCCCGCTGGCCGTACTCTACGGCGCGCCGAATGCGGGCAAGTCTAGCCTCGTGAATGCCCTCCTGGGCGAAGACCGCGTGCTTGTGAGCAACGTCCCGGGTACAACGCGCGACTTTGTGGAAGTGCGCCTGTTCTTGCCCAGTGGCGAAATCCGGCTGGTCGATACCGCGGGCATCGCTGCGCAGGCAACGGACGAGCTCGACGCGCTCAGCCAGAAAAAGAGCAGGGAAATTCTCGAAGAAGCCGACATGAAGATTCTCGTGGTGGACAGCAGCTCGCAGGAATGTCATTCTCGCGAAGGCGAATTAGCATCTCGTCATTCTCGCGAAGGCGAGAATCTTAGGATGTCCGCTTTCGCTGACATGACAAATAACGCGGACCTTGTCGTTTATTCCAAGTCCGACCTGCGCGCATCCCCGATTCCCGATGGTGGACTGAGCGTTTCTTCCAAGACAGGCGAGGGCCTTGCGGAACTTCGCCAAGCGATGAACGCCTCCCTGTTCAAGCAATCTGCGGACGCAGAAGACCTCTGGATTACAAGCGAACGCGAGAAGGCCTGCCTCGAAGATGCCCTCGCGGGTATCGACCGCGCGCTCGACCTGCTCCGGAACAATCCGGCGGTGGAACTGCTCGCCTTCGAGATGCAGGTGGTGCGCCGTGCGCTCCAGAGCATAACGGGCGAAATTTCGTCCGAAGACATTTTACAATCTATTTTCGCGGGGTTCTGCATTGGAAAGTAGTGCTCTCAGTATTATCGGCGTCCTAATCGGCGTCTTCGCGTTCGGGACATACATGGTCCCGCTCAAGAAATACCCGAACTATTCTTCGTGGGCGTTCCTCGCCATGATGGCCGTGGGGGCGCTTGCCTGTTCTGCGATAATCGCCTGCGTCACCGGACAGTTCAACCTGCAACCCGTCGGCGTGATTTGCGGGCTCCTCTGGGTTGTCGGCGGTGCGCTCTGCTTCTGGGCGGTGCAGGCCGAGGCGGACCTCGCGGGCACGGGACTGCGCTCCATGAGCGTGAGCATCTTGCTTTCGTTCATTACGGGTGTCACGCTGTTCGCCGAGCACTCGCTTTTCTACTTCTCTATCCCAGCCATCGTGTGCATGCTCGTGGGTATCTGGATTCCGGCGGGGCACATCAAGCACATTTGGAAGAACTGGCGCTCGCTCCTTTCGGGAGCGGTGTTCGGCTCGTACCTTATCCCGTACAAGCTAAGCGGGCTCGGGGACATGGAATTCCTGTTCCCGTTCTCGGTGGGCGTGTGCGTCGGGAGTGTCGCTCTCTTTATCGTGCTCTCTCTGGCCCGCGGCAAGCGTTTTGAAATGCCTGCGGTACCGTCGCTTTTCGCCTTTGCTGCCGGCATGCTCTGGATGCTCGGGACACTCGCCATATTCTGGGCCATCGCCGACGATGGCATGTTCGGATATGCGGTGGGCTACCCGCTCCTGCAACTTAATTTGGTTGTAAACCAGATGTGGGGAGTCTTTGCTTTCGGGGAATATGCGACCCGCACTGAACGCTTGAAACTGGCCGCGTCGACGGTCATTATCCTTGCAGGTGCAGCCCTGCTTACACTTTCAAAGATGTAATTTCCGACTCGAATGCTTCGGCGGATTTTGCGTCCTCGTTGTAGAGGGCGCAGATTTTTTTTGTACTCAGTTCCAGAACCTTGCGGGCAAGTTCGTTGTCGCCCTGCTCGCGCAGCATGCGCAGCGATGCGTCGATGCGCTTCACGTCCAGCGGCTCGGGGTAGTCCTTCATGAACTTGTACAGCAGTTTCACCTGCCGGTCGTAATCCTCGTCGGTTTCGCAGGCGAGCAGGAAGGGAATCACCTTCACGTTCAGCAGGTTCCCGAGGTCGCCCACGAACGTGTTCAGCGAGGCTCCTTCGGGGAACAGCTCCACCGTGTCGCTCATGATGTCGTCGTTGTCGAGGAACTGCCCGTTCTCGAACTGCGAGAGCATGTCGTTCAGGAGTTCCATCTCGTGCTTCTTCGTCTGCTCGCGGTAACGCGCCTGGTAGTAGATGGGGAGCGTCGTGAGGCAGAAGTGCGCCTGGTTCGCGCCGATGAATTCACCGACGTAGTAGATGTCCGCGTCTTCGTTCAGGATGTCTTCTTCCTTGGTGAAGTTGCCGATACGCGCCGGAATGGGGATGACTTCCATGTTCGAAAGTTCATGCAGCCTGTCGCGCATGGTTTCCACGTCGAGGTTCTCCGGCAGTTCGACGCCGTTCTCCTCCATCGTTTCGAGGAGTTCGTTCAGGCGCTCGTCCATTACCTGGTTCCTGCGGTGGCGCGAGGGTACGGTCGGGTTGAACTTGCGGAAATCGCCTTCGAGCGTCAAGAGCCCGTTCTTGATCATGTCATCGAACGGAGAGTTGCTTTCTTCGGCGTCGGGCGTGGGCAAAATCCTTGCGTAGGCAATCATCCTGCCGCAAAGCTTATCATCGTTTCCTTTTTTCTGTTCAATTCCGAGCATGTGCATAATATAGCAATTTCTATCTTTGCGTTTATGGAAAGCGCAACCTGGCAAAAGATTCTCGACCTGTGCAACAGGCTCTCGAACGTCACGTACGAGAACCTCACGAAAATCATACGCCTCGAATCTACCGGCAGCGCTACGGCCGCGCGCAACCTCGACGACAGCGACCAGAACGATATCGATACCTGGATGGGCGGCGGCACCTGCTTCAGCATGACTTGGCACCTGTACCAGAGCCTGCGCGACATGGGGTTCAACCCGCGGCTCGTGATGGGCCACAAGCGCAAGGAGAGGAACATCCACTGCGCGCTGATTTTACCGGATGCGGATTCAGATTTCCTCTTCGACCCCGGCTACCTCATCTTCGACCCGCTCCCCATCCCGCTCCCGAAGCCCTTCGGTGCAGGGGAGGTGTTCTTCCCGCTGGTGCCGAACAGCGTGCGCCTCGTGCGGCCCGACATGGATTCCATGGAACTCTGGACCGGCGGCGCGCTCAATGGTGCAGGGAAACTCAGCTCCCCGATGAAGTTGCGTTTCGAATACCCGGTGGCAGGCGTGAGCGTCGAGGAGTTTAAGCAGCACTGGTCCGAAAGTTTCTACCGCGAGATGATGACCTACCCGGTGTTGAACCGCCTCGACCGCGAGCGCGGCGTGCAGTACTATTACCAGAAGGGCAACCTCGTGACCCGCGACGCAAACGGCAGCCGCATGGAACGCATCGCCGAACCCGAAAGGGTTGAAAAATTGAGCGAAATTTTCAGGCTTTCGCCCGAACTCGTGTCCAAGGCGCTTGGTATCCTCTCGAAATAAGTATATATTTGTTTTATCGTCATCCCCGCACAGGCGGGGATTTTTAAGCATTTCAGGAACATAAGGAGTCCCATATGAAAAAGATTCTGGCCGCTTTCGCCATCCTCGCTTCCGCAGCCCTCATTGCCTGCGGACCTTCCAAACTCGAAATTCAGGAAATGTCGTCTGCGTGCGATGTGTCCGTCGAAGTGGGCAAGGTGCTCGACGATACCATCAGCCTCTATGTGGGCAACATGTTCTTCCTGAACGCGAAGCAGACCGTGAACGAGGAACTCTTCCCGCTTTCGGCCAGCATCCGAGACCCGATGAACATCGACGTGAAGGGCCGTACCGACGTGATTGCATCCGGTGCCGACTTCATTGCCTATCTCCGCCGTTCCGCCCCGAACGCCGTGAACTTCGGCATAGTCGTGAACGAGGCCGCGAAGAACGAAATCGGTTTTGACGAGACTAAGACTGTCAACCGCCTGGTCGAAGTTTTCAAGACCCTCGAAGGGGGCTCCGTCATCCTCTTCCACGAGAAGGACGGCCAGCTGACCGACGCGAAGAAGTTGTTCTAAGGTTTATTTCAGCTTCTTCAGTTCGTGCCGGAGCATGAGCACGCCGATGATGGCCGCACCCGTGTCGGCGATGGGCTGCGCCATGAACACGCCCTTCAGTTCAAAGAAGTGCGGGAGCACGAGCAAAAAGGGAATTAGCAGAATCACCTGCCTGCAGGCGTTCAGGAACATGGACCTGAGCGCCTTTCCCGTACCCTGGAAAAAGCTGCCCGAAACGAGCCCGAGCGGAATCATGAAGAACGCCGCCCCGAAAATCCGCATGGCCCACGCGGCGACTTCTTGCAGCTTGAGGTCGGTAGGTGCGAAGGGGGCCACGAACACTTCGGTCTTCCACATCAGTATCGCCCACGCCACGAGCATAAAGCTCCCCGCGTAGATGAACGTGAACTTGAGGGTGCCCTTCACGCGGGCGTTGAGGCGCGCGCCGAAGTTGTACCCGATGATGGGTTGCGTCCCGTGCACAAAGCCGAGCAGCGGGAGCAATATGAACGAGGCGATGCTGTTCACGATGCCGAATGCGGAAATCGCGAGGTCGCCGCCCGAGAGAGCCCCCGTATCGTGCAGGCTGATCGCCCCATAGGTGGTGAGGCTCCAGTTGAGGATGGCGTTCATCAGGCTGTTGCACACCTGCATAATGCTGGGCGGAATGCCGAGGATGATAATCTTCCTCACGTACGCGAAGCGCAACTTCATGTGGCGCCAGCGGATGCGGATGGGGGTATCTTTCTTTACGAAGAACTGCGTGATGAGCGATGCCGCCACCAGCTGTGAACCGATGGTGGCCCACGCGGCGCCCTCTATGCCCCAGCGGAACTGCACAATGAACAGCCAATCGAGCGCGATGTTCGTGACAGCTCCGATGACTTCGCGGAACATGGCCGTCTTGGGGTGACCCATGCTACGGATAAAGTGGTTCATGCCCGGGGCGACCGTCTGGAATACCGCACCGCAAAGCAATATGCGCATGTAGCTACTGGCAACGGGGAGCGTCTGATCGCTTGCGCCGAACAGGCGGAGCAGGGGCTCCATGAATATCTCGCCGAGCGTGAACGTGGTGGCGGCCATCAGTAACAGGAGCGAGAACGAGTTGTTCAGAATGATGCTTGCCTGGATGTACTTCTTTTGCCCGAGGCGGATGGCGAACAGCGTGTTGCCGCCTACGCCAATCATCATCGACATCGCCATGATGAACAGCATGATGGGGAAGCACAGCGTGATGCCCGCGATGCCGAGGCTTCCGACTTCGTGGCCCACGAAGAGGCGGTCTACTATATTGTAGAGCGCGTTCACCAGCATGCTCACGATGGAGGGCACCGAGAACTGCAATACCAGTTTCGGGATGCTCGCGGTACCAAAGGAATTGAGGCGCTCGGAATTCAGTTTCGACATTTCGGCGCCAAATATAGGAAAAGCGCGCAAGACGGGTAAGGCGTGAAAACTTGTTTCCCGAACACTGGTGTCCGGCCTGCATATGAAACGACTGTTGCATATAGGGATAAAATATGTAAAATAAACAAAAAGTTTGTGATTTTGATTAAATTTTATTGATTTTGTTTTATAAACTATTGCTTTTTTTGAATGAGGGTTGTATATTTGGAAAAGAATCGAACATATATTTAATAGAAAAAAGGAGAATGGTATGAAAAGGAAACTTTTGAAATCGACATGTAGCATTGCTGCGGTGGCCCTTGCCGCGTTCATGTTCGCTGCCTGCGACGAAGACAGTCCGAGCGCCCCGGTCGGCGGTGACGAGAAGTCTTCTGCTGTCGAGAGTTCCGATGCGAAATCTTCGGGCAATGATGAGCCCGCTTCTAGCGAGACGGCTCCCGAAAGCAGCTCCGACGTTGCGGAAAGCTCCAGTTCCTTGCCGGAAACGCTGTCCAGCTCTAGCCTGGAGGAACGCTCTAGTTCTAGCATCTTCAAAGCGTGCATCGACATGGATGGGATGTGCCCGCCTTGTGAAGGTGACTTTTGCCCTGTGACAAATGTGGCCTGCAACCATTGCGATGTAGACGGCGAAGTGGCTCCTGACTGCAAGGGTGGCCCTGACTATGTATGCAGCGACAGACTCTGGAGGCAGATAAAGTCTACCTGCGAACATATTACCGATTACGACGGGATGAGCGCAGAAGGAAACTGCGTCGGGAGAAACGGTGAGGTCGTTACCGACTGCGTGACCGAACAGCAATTCAAGTGTGTCGATAATTACTGGAGTGTCATGAATGTTGTCTGCCTTCCGGGTGGCGACTGCAACGGCGACGGCATCCCCGACGGAATTCGCAGGCCTGACTTGGAGCCCTGCGACACGGACACCCTGCTGGAGTTCTTTGGCCGCGCTTACCAGTGCATTGAAAACAAGTGGGTGTACCTGCCGCCTCCGACCACGTACATTAATGAAAAGGCGACCGACGTCTCGGCCATGTATCGCGGCGGTCCGGCGGTTTCTCCGCGCGTCGTGAAGGTGGAAAGCGCTAGCGGCGCGGTTACCTTCCGTGACGATGGTGTGCTTGTGGACGACCTTTGCACTTTCAACGGGCTCAATGCCGAACTCAGGGGCGATACCCTGGTTGCTACCATCCTGTATCCGGGATGCACGACGACCGGCGGCTCCATGGGCGTCATCACGTTCACTCTTAGCGGGACATTTGCCGACGTGAAGTACATCAAGTACTCGAACGAATCGAAGATCAAGCCGGTTGACGAAGCCGAGGAACTGCTGCCCTGCGGGAACACTTCCTCTTGTGAGACTTGCGGTGGAGACCGTGACGGCGACGTGGGCTGCTAAGGGCCCTGCGTCTTAAAAGGCCACGCGGTTCCTGCCGCTTTCCTTGGCCACGTAGAGCATCTTGTCGCACTGCGCGATCATCGCTTCGATTTGCGGAATGTCCTCTCCCTGTTTGGAGCAGAGCCCGAGCGAAATGGTCACCGGGATGACCGTATCCTTCCACGAGAACTTGTGGCGTTCCACGGCCTTGCGGAGGCGTTCGGCGCTCTTCTGCGCGTCTTCGGGCGAAATGTTCGAGAGCAGCAGCAGGAACTCCTCGCCGCCGTAACGGGCGAGCAGGTCGGATTCGCGTTTCTCTTCCTTGAGAATTCGCGCGATTTCCTTGAGAACCATGTCGCCGCACTGGTGGCCCCAGGTGTCGTTCACGCGCTTGAAGTGGTCTGCGTCCACCATGATGGTGTGCACGAATTCCCCGCTGCGGCGGGCGAGCGCGAGTTCTCCGAGGCTTCGGTCCATAAAGCTGCGGCGGTTGCTAATCTTGGTGAGCGGGTCCATGGTGGCTGCTTCGTAGAGGGCGCGGTCGAAGGCTTCTTCGCTCTTGTCCTTGAATTCCACCTTCAAGACCATCTTGCCGACCTGCAGGCGCTTTTCGGAATCGAGTTCTGCAATCTGCACGGGCTGCCCGTCCACGAAGGTGCCGTTGGTGCTGCCGAGGTCGCGCACGGTCACGTGGACCCCGTCAAAGTCGATGGCGCAGTGCTTGCGGCTCACGAGTTCGTCGTCGAGTCGGACTCCGGCATCCTGCCCGCGGCCGAGGATGGTCGTACCTTTTTCAATGGCGATTTGCCGGAACTGTTCCTGCGGGTAGAGCACTATCAAATGCGGCCTCAGTTCGAGCCTCTCGAACTTGATTGTCTTGCCTGGGGTCACGATGGTCTGGTCCAAATCTTGCATAGGAACTCCGGTTTAGGGTAAAAATAGAAAAGTTAGATAGGAAATATGTAAAAATTCATTTACAAAACGGCGCTTTTTTCTTATGATATCTTGTGATAATTTGCACTTTCTTTTGTTGACTGGCCGGTTTTTTACCGAAGTAAACGTATTTTTAACAAAAAATAAAAAAAGAGTTGGCTTTTTTTCAAAGAAAAGAATAAATTTGAGGTCGGTGTGGCATATTAAAAAGGCCGGTCTTTTTGGTATGCTTAGTTGGAAGGAAAACCATTGATGGAAACAAAAATGATGAAATACATGAAGATCTCCCTGTGGAAGTGGGTTTTGGGTGCCTGCATGCTGTTTGTTGGCGTGCAGAGCGCTGCAGCCGCATGTACGGGTACGCTCCATTTTAAGAAGCCTGACGAATGGCCCGCTTCTTTCTATGTGACCATGCAGAACAAGTCTGCACTAGTTACGGCGGCGAACAAGAACCCCACGACGGGTTATTATGATTACGACTTGTCGAACGCCCTTGGCGAAGCCCAGGAAACGGCTTTCGGCTTGGCAAACTCTTCGACTAACCCGCTCGACTACATCCTTGCTGCCCAGTGGAATGGCCATTCTGCTTATGATGCAAGCCTTCCGAGGAACAACCGCGATATCGCATGCCCGAGCACCAAGGGCACGACGGATGTCTGGGTTCTGGAAAACCCGAAGCAGGCGGGCAAGACCCTAGTTTCCTATACCGAACCGAATATCAAGTACATGTATGTGCTCGTGCCGGACGAAGCGGAGTGGAAGGCGACCGTCCCGATGTGGTCTCCCGATGGAACCTACGCGAGCCGCCAGCCGTTCAAGGTCGCGCCGGGTATGTGCGGATGGTACTACGCCGTGTGGATGGACGAACCCCTGCCGACATCCTTCATCTTCTTCAAGGACGATGACGCAGACTTGGAAGATGCCATTGGCTTGGACGGTTGGGAAGCGGATGTGCTTATCCCGATTCCGATGGAAGTCATCTATAACCAATATAATACTAACAAGGTTTACTTCATTGCCGATGTTGACTTGGCCGCAGAAAGCGCCGTCGACCAGATTTCGATTACGGACCCGGGCCTTGATGGAAACTGCTCCTACAACCTGGCCGCAATCCTCTACGATACCGATGCTAGCTTGCACGGCGCCTTTACCTGTGACGCTTACCCGCAAGCTGGTGCTAACAAGTGCTATGTTGCTACGGCGCCTTATGGTTATGGTGGCAACGGGGGGGCCAACACGGTTCCTTGTATCGGCGTGACTCCGGGAATAGTTGCTGACTTGCTTGACCCGCAGACGAAAAAACCGACCTACAATCCGGCGAGTGGCTGCTTCGTGAGCCAGCAAGCCTTTGACGTGATGTTCAAGCCCACTCCGGGCGTGAACTACCAGCACTGCCGCGACGTCACCTTCAAACTCACCAAGGATGGCCTGTGGGAATACGACAGCTATAACGAACCGACTGGCGCCTTTACCATCTTGAATGATGTGACTTGTGCTGCGAATGATCCCAATTATGCTACTTGTGTGGCTGCGTCTACACGCCGTGATGGTCTCGGAAACGTCGGTTACGGCGACGGTGGTGGTGCCAACAACCCAGATAGGAACATTTCTACAAAGGCTCTGCAGACGTTGGGCGTCGTGGCGGACTGGTCCGCTATCGAACCGACGACCGGCCTTCCGTACATTGACCTTTACCCTGTCTCTGCCGGTGAATTCGGCGATGGTACCCATCCTAACGTTTACGACAACAGCACCTGGGATACCCGAATCAAGGGCAGCAACAACCAGATGTTCTGCTTCGAATCCCATGCCAAGTTCACTTACCGTCCGGGAATGCAGTTCTCGTTCCGTGGTGACGATGACATCTGGGTGTTTATCGACAACAAGCTTGCCGTGGACCTTGGCGGTACGCACTTGGCCGCCCCGGGCTACGTTAACCTGGATCAGTTTACAGGAGCTAGCGGCGCCCTCGTGGCCGGAACGGACTACGAAATCGACATCTTCTTCTGTGACCGCCGTACCGACATGAGTAACGTGCGTATCAAGACGAACATGTACATCAAGCAGTCGACCGGTATCACGATTGACCCCAAACCGCAGGGCGATGGAGGCCTCGAACTTGATGTCTGCGTGCTCACGAGCGGCGGTGGCGACTGTGCCTCCGTGCTTGCCGGTACCGATGAAGGTTCCGAAGAATGTGGAGATAGTATTAAAACTGAGATTGCCTTCAAGATTGTCACCCGCAAGAAGGAGCCGGTGCAGGGCTGTGGCGACTGTGCCGCTTTGACTCCGGGAACCATCAACCATGGCGGTATCGACCTCACGAACCCGAAGGTGCCGAAGTTCAACCAGGAAAAGATGAACGGGCTTCCTCCCGGAACCTACTACCTCGCCATTACCGTGGATGGCAAGACTGCCTACCATAAGTTCAAAATCAAGGGTAACCTGGATATCGTGACGCAGGATGTCGAATTCCCGAATACCGACGGGGATGTCAACATCTACCCGGCCGGAACCAAGTGGAAGTTCGAGGGCATGGGCCTTGCCGGCACGCGCCTCCCGATCTATGTATCCGCTCCGGACGATCAGGGCACGGTCGACCTCGCTTCTGCAGCGAACCAGACCTACACGCTCACGCTTTCTGCGGGTGCCACTCTCTACAAGAACAAGGAAGATACGACTCCGCTCTCTGTGCCCTACAATGGCAAGATTGACGAGAACGGTATCGATACCCTCTGGGTGGAAGTTCCGCTCGCTGGTTTGACTGCCGCCGAAACGAAGGTTACGGCTTCCGTGCGCAACGCTGTCGCGACACTCTCGTTCTTCGCCCCGCAGCTGTCGTTTGCCAAGCCCAAGACGACCGACTCCCTCGGCAACGTCACGGAATGGACTACGATGGATCAGGATCCCGATGTGGATGAGGATGGCGATGAATACTTCCACTGGGTGAATGCCGACGTGGACTTCTACCTCATTGTCCGTAACCCGGCGACGGGAGCCCTCTGCACGGAATGTAATTTTGCCTTGGATATCCTGGATGCCTCCAGCGGAGTTTCGGGTGCTGTCAGCGCTCTGGTAGACGGTGTCGCCTTGGTGCGTATCCGTTCGAGCCAGGTCTACGATGACCCGAGTCAGCCCGCGGCGACCATGCTTGTGGGTGCTGTCGCGAACAACGCAGTCGCGGCTCCCTATGGCAACATGCATTTCTACAAACCGCCTGCACCGATGCCGCTCATTGTCGACATGTTCGACGTGAAGGGCGCTCCCACGGGCGAAATGAACATCTCGTCTAAGTTCTACAAGGAATCGGCGGACTACTTGGATGGTAGGGCGGACTCCATGGCGGTTATCTATGACCGTGCCATTCATCCGGACTCCATCCCGTTCTTCCTGTGCCTCAACTTCGACGAAAAGCACCTGGTGAAGATCAATCCTTATGATTTGGGTTATTCTACTAACCCGAAGGACAAGGAAATGTTCTGCTCCACGCAGTTCAGTGCTGCCGAAATCAAGGAAGCCTATGACAAGAGCCCGGATAACGGCCAGACGCTCGTGTTTGCTGTCGACGATCCGTTCACTGCCGATGTGAAGACTTTGGTACTGAACGAAGACAGGATTGCATCGTTTACGACCTACAAGTGGAAGGGCGATACCGTGAAATCGTTCTTCGAAGGTCACCTGACCGACCGTATGGCTCCGATTATCCTTTCGGCTCGCGCTTCGGCAGAAACAGACGGTGGCGTGTATGACCAGGTGAAGATTGTCGCTTCCGAACCGGTGATGGTTCTGGATGGCTCCGTGGCGACCTCGGCATTCAGCTATTATCTGAACTCTGCTGTCGATGAAGCGTTCAAGGAAGAAGAAGCCAAGTATATCCATGTGGAATCCCAGAACTCTCCCCAGAACAAGAGGGATACGCTTACGCTCCGTTACTACAACGATGACAAGCTGAAGCCGACTCCGCACGTGGGTGACTACATCCGTTTCCGTGCCGATAACGTTGTGTGGGCCGACTCCTCGAATGGGGCCGCTCCGGGTGCCGATACGCTCAGGCCTGCCGACGATGCTTCTTGGCACTGGAATTCTCCGACGAACTACAATGCTACGGACCGCTTGCCGTCTCCGTGGGTGCAGGTTGTGGGTGATGCGAAGATCGACGTGACCACGATTCCGTATAACGTTGCGGATCCGTCGGCCGTGGACGAAAATACCCCGGTGGGCGAAGTCTTCCCGGTCAAGACGAGCGAGAATATGGACGATGTCAAGTCGGCCCACCCGAATACGCTCGGCCACTTCGTGCAGTCTGACATGGGTTCCATCATCGGTGCCGATACATCTTTCACGAGGGTGTACCAGAACAATCCGCATGACATCTACTTCTTCTACGAAGTTGACTACTACACGAACCTCGGCTCGTTCGTTGCTCACCAGAGTGGAAAGATCTACTGTGACGATGCGTTCTTCTCGGCCGACCCGACCCAGGAAGGTGCCGTGGGCGACTGCGTGAAGAACCCGCGCAACTTCTTCGTCGCATGGAACATGCTCTCTGACAAGCACCGCCTCGTGGGTACTGGCGCCTATATCACCAAGTACTCGTCCTTCGTGAAGCTCGGCTCCGTCGGAACCAAGGGCAAGAAGGAAAAGACCGAGGTCTGGGGCGTGAAGCGTGGCACGGGCGTTGTTAAGAAATAATAGCGCTTCTTCGGTCTAAAATGAACTTGCATCCCCGCCCTGAGGGCGGGGATTTTTCTACATTTGGACCATGCAAAAGATTAGCCTCCTGATTTGCCTCGCTGCGATAGCCTTGTCGTGGGCGGGTGACCCTACGGATATCGACTCCCTTTTCCGCGGCAAGGAATACAAGCCCGAACTGAGCTCTTCGCTGCGCGACACGACTGACATTTCGGCTCTCGCCGTATCGAAGGGTTCCGGAAAGGAATCCAAGGGAAATGGCTATTACGTTCTGCAGTTCGAGGCCGTGGGCGATTTCGATGCCGCCCAGCGTCGTAAGGCGCAGATTTCTGCATCGACGGGCTACAACATCCAGGTGGTGTTCGATGCCCCGTTCTACAAGCTGCGTGGCGGTGGATGGACATCAAGGAAGGCGGCCGAGGATAAGGCTCGCGAGCTTTCCATCTACAACATCAACGCGCTTGTCGTGAAGCTCAAGTAGCTTTTTAGCTGTTTCGCTGAATTCCGCGTAATGGGCGGGTCCCTAGTCTAGGAGCCCGAGTGCTTGCTTTTGCGCAAATTCGTCCATGGATGCCGGAAGCAGGGCCCTCTCCTCGGGAGAGACGTAGATGAACTTGCGTTCGTTTTGCGGACGCATGCTCCTGTCCCGCAACACTACGGGCGGGTTCTTCGTGGAGTAGAAGAACTTGCCTGTCTTGATGAACTTGTGGCGCTGGAAACCTTGCTTGATGGCGTCGTTCAGAGCCTGGAGGATCATCGGGCCTGCGCGATCGACATGGTGCAGTTCCAGCAGGCGCGACAATAGCACTTCCTCGTGGATGGGAGCCTCGTGATCGACATAGAATTTGAGCTGCACGATGAGCGAAAGCGCGGAGAGTTCCGCGATGGGCTTGTCGTGGGCGGTTCCTTCGATTTTCGGGTGGACCACCTGGTAGGGCTTTGTCTGGATTTCGGCGACCGCGGAATCGTTCTCGGCTGTGCCCACTTCGGCCTTGGGTTCTTCGGGAGGCGGCGGTGCGACGCTCTGTTCGATGGCGATGGTCGTGATGATATGGCTCGCTTCGTCTGCGTTGGAAATGTACCAGAAGGGAGTCCAGATGTTGAGGACCTTCCAGCCTAGCTGGCGCAGGAGCACGGGGCGCACGTATTCGCGGTCTTCGATGGATTCGCGGAAGCGTTCCGTGGTGCAGTCGTCTTCGATGACGGCGAGGAACCTCTTGGGGTTGTTCGCGTCCACGACGACAGGGCCGACGGGTATGGCTCCGGAAGCGAAACTGGGCAAGACGTTGATGCCCTCGTTTTGCAGGAGCGCGATGACCTGGGAGCGGAGTGCCGAATCTGCCGGCTTGATTTCGAAGTCGGAAGGTTTCGCCTTGCGAAGCAGATGGGCCATCCAGTCACGCAGCATGGCAGACTTGGCGGTGGTCATCTTTTGCTTGTCGGCTTCGGTCATGAAAATCTTGAGCTTGTGGCGTGCGAGTGTCGCGCTGATGGCGATTTTCCCTTCGCTGGAGCTCTTGTCCATGGCTTCGGGCTCTGCGCAGACGAATATGACGTCACGGTATTTTTCGGTAGCCCTTTCTGGAGTCTTGATATAGAATCCGGTCGAGAGGTCGCTGTTTGCAAAGAATCTGGCGCAGGGGGCATCCTTGGTGAGAAGCGCCTTGATGGTCGACTCGATTTCGTGACATGTCACCTGGTGGAATGCGATGATTCCGAGAGTCTGCCCCGGATGCGTCTCGGCATGGTGAATGGCTGCCTTTGCAATGTCGATGACTTTGTCTGCAACCGTCTGGATGGAATCGCTCTTGCCGGAATCGCGAACCGGGGGCGGCAGCTGGCGGATGCCGTGGTTGTAGATGTGCTCGTTCGCAAATTCTACAAGGGACGGATCGGAATAGCTGTCCGAGAACCAGAGTTCGCGGGTCGGGATGCCGCGGCGCAACGAGGCCGTCATGATGCTTTCCTGGAAGAACGCCGTGTGTACGGGATCGATGTCGAGGTAGGCGTCAAAAGGCAACGGCTCTAGGGCCGGTGCGTGCGGGTTGCCGATGAGGATGACCTTGTTTGCCTTTAATGCAAGCGGGATGGATTCGGCTACGGAGATGCTGCCTGCGTCCAGAAGGACGATGGTGTCGAATTTCTTTTCGCAGACAAGGGCGTCTTCGATGCTCAATACCGAAAGTTTCTCGGTTGCGGTGGCGTGCGCTTCGCGGAAGTTCGCGTTGCAGAATTCGTCCAGCAGCAGACGGTATTTTTTGCCGAGCTGGGAATGGACTTTCGGGGCGCAGGAGAATACTTCGGGGAATTCCTTGCTGAAGCGCTGGACTTGGGAGGTCGCCCAGTAATATGCGGTGGCCTGGGGCAGTTCGCTGTTGACAGCCGCCGGATTCTGGACAAAGCGCAGGAGCGTCTTGCAACCGGTGCTCTCGAGTTCGCGGAACAGCGAGGAAAGCTTAAGGTGCGTGTTGAGGACGTTCCAGTTGTCTTTCCAGAGGTTGATTTCTTCGAGGCTCTTGTCGAGGTCGAGACTGTCGAGCGGAATGTCGAGAACAAGTTCCTTGGAGAGCACCCGCATGCCCGAAAGCAGTTCCTGCACGGCCTTGTCGAATTCCTCGAACCGCGGGAGCATCGGCTTGATCTGGTGCCAGTGCTCGAGAACCGTGAGCATCAGGTTGAACTGCGGGCTGTTCGCATGCTTTTCGCGGAAGTCGTAGATGTAGGTAATCTTCTTGTTCAGGTTGACCCAGTTCGATTTTTCGTAGAGCCAGTCGCGACCCAGCAGATGGTTGCCGAGAACGGCCGTGTCCTTGTAGGCGCGCTTGTTTTCTTGCAGCTCCAGGAGGGTATCGATGAGGTCGAGCAGGTGCGCATCCGAAGAAACTTCTTTTGGATGCTTGAGCACCTTCATGAGGCGCTTGCGCGAATTGCGGTAGCGGTCGGAAAGGCCCTTGAGCGTGACCTTGAGGCTGTCGGCAAATTCCTCGCGGGCGGCGAGGATGTTCTCGTCGACGGCGTCGTCCGTGTATATGTCGGAGGTCTGCCTGCGGTAGCGGACCCACTTGTCGCCTGCTTCGGGCAGTTCCTTGAGGGAATCCTGGTAGGCGCTCCAACTGTTGGAACAGAGATCCCAGCCTTCGAATTCGGGCGTGTTTTCGTCGAAGTTCTTGCGGATAAGCGAAATGATTTCGGATAGCGCGGGCAGGTAGATGCCGGTGGGGAAGAACCCTTCTTCCTTGAACAGGTCGACAAGCGGCCTTATGACTTCGACTTTTTGGATGGTATCGTCAATGTTCTTGGCGATTTCGGCCTTCGCTTCTTGGGTGAGGCTTTCGGCCTTGATGTTTTCGAGGAGCTTGCGCGCTGCGATTCCGCCCTTGTTGAAATAGAGGTCGGAAATTTCTTGCAGGAGCCGCTGCAGGTTCGAAAATTCCTTGAAGGGGAGATTGTTCGATTCCTGGAAGATGGATTCGACGAATTTCGCCTTCGGCTTGGGCGCCTGCGCAAAGAACTGCAGGATGTCGGTCAGGCTCGTGCTGTCGGAGGGAGACTTCCCGTTGACCGCCTTGTAGTAGTTGATAAAGAATTGCCGCGTCTTGTTGATATCGGCGGCGACTTCTGCGCGCGGACGGCCGCTGTAGGAGCGGAAGTCGGATTTCCATGCCTGCGTAAAAGTCTGCCTGGAGATGGCGCGCCGCGTGACCACTAGCGTGTCATGTCCCTTCGCGAGGGCCTCGGCGACGATGTTAGTTGCGACCTTTACTTTCTGGGTGCCGGGCAGCGCCTGGATGGCGTAGCCGTGCGCATTTTCGTCGAGCGCGTCGATGGTCACCTTGGTCGTGTGCGAGTCCGTGGTGTAGAGGAAATGGTGGTCGGCCGGGTTGTAGATTTGGTCGAAGTCCGCTTCCTCGAATACGGATTCCCGAACCTGGAATCCATCTTCGCCGAAGAGCGAGGAGAGGAAGGGGTTGCTGTCGATTTTCTTTTCGCTTCCGAGGTTTCGCATCGCCATCTTGAGGCGGAGCCTGCTGCTATTTAAAAAGGCAAGGCAGATGCCATGGCGCGTGAACTTCCAGTTCTTTTCGGCGGCGATGGCCTTTTCGAACAGGGAAAAGTAAAGTTGGATGCTGAACTGGCCGTCGAGCGTTGCGTCTTCGATGCGCGGAAGCTGGACTCCGGCAAGCCTCTCGGAGAGGACCGTGTTCTCGATGGGAGGCCTGTTCGAAAGGTTTATGGAGTTCCCGTCTGCACTGGGCTCGAGCGGGATGAGCAGGCTCGGTGCAAGCGCGTTGCCGTCCCACTTGAGGAATCCGGCAAGCAGGTAAAGGTCTGGCGTACCGAAGTCCTCGGCTTTCTCCTTGAATACCGTCTTGAAGAGAGTCTCGCACTGTTTCTTCTGCTGAGGCGTGAAGCTTGCAGATACCGGGATAAAAGAGTCGAGCGGGATAGCGTTGGCGGATTGCTTCCACTTTTCGTAGAAAGTGTCGCTCGCTTCGCGCAGGAGCGGAGTCTGAAATTCGTTCTTCGTCGAAAAGAGCAGCAGCCTGTCCTTGGAATCAAAAAGGGCAGCCTCCTGTCGGACTTTCATGACGGTGGATGACGGTGTATTGTGCGCCATGCCTAGAATATACGTTATTTTTTTGTTTTTTAGTATTTACAGTTTGCCGGCTACGACTGAAATCGCCTCTTCTAGCGAGAGGGAGGTGTCTTGGGCTACAAGCGAGGCCCTGTAGCATACCCGGCCCAGCAGTTTTTCGGCTGACACTCCGGCGTCGCGGTCCTGACGCAGGCTGTGGGCGCGTTCGCGTTTCGAGAGTTTTTTGCCTGCGGCATCCACGATGAGCGGATGGTGCAGGTATATCGGTGGAACGTCGCGGCCGAGCAGGCGCATGAGGGCGATTTGCCTTGCGGTGGAATTTCGAATGTCCTCGCCGCGAACCACGTGCGTGATTCCTTCGTCGATATCGTCGACGCACACGGCGAACTGGTATGTCCACTGTCCGTCGCGGTCGCGGATCGGGAAGTCCCCGCATTGCTGTTGCGGATTTTCATCGAAATCTCCGAGAAACTTGTCGTGCCAGTGCACGACTTTGTTCGGAATGGAGACGCGGAGGCAATGGGGCTGGTCCGACATTGCCTCCGGGTTTGCCTGCTGTCGACATTTGCCCTGGTAGATTACTTCGCCGGTGGAATTTTTGGGGTTCTCTGCTTCCAGCTGTTTGCGGCTGCAGTAGCAGGGGTAGACCAAACCCTGGGATTGCAGCTTTTGGAGCGCCTCTTCGAAACGCTCCGGGTGCTTACTTTGTATGCTATCGCTGTCGAATCGGAATCCGAACCATTTCAGGTCTTCGTAGATGCTCTCGATGTATTCGGGGCGTGCACGGCTTTGGTCGTGATCCTCGATGCGCAGGTGTATTTGCAGGTTCCACTTGCGGGCCGCAGCCCAAACGTAAAGCGCCGAAAGCAGGTGGCCTTCGTGAAGGTAGCCCGTGGGGCTTGGCGCAAAGCGGATTTTACCGTCCATGCGCAAAAATGTAATAAAAGCAGGGGGTGCGTGCGCTGTTTTTGGTGGATTTGGGGATTAAACTGGGCTAAAAAATGGTTTTTTATCCCCACTGTGCGGGCTTTTTTCACGCATACGTTGCGTACAAAGTAATAAAATGGGGATTGGATGGGGTGAAAAAAGATTGTTTAATCCCCAATTTTCGGCTTTTGGTGTTTTTTTTGACGCAGAATCCGCTTTTTTTATTTATATTCAGGGCGTGAGGGCTTTCTGGCCCACAAACAGGATTTTGGGTTATGCAAATGAATTTTAAGCGCGCTTTTAAGTTGGCCTTCGTCGCAATGGCGGTCTGTACGGCGTTCTCCTTCGCTGAAGATATTGTCGCGACGACCTCCAACGGTTCGACGGTCATCCTTCACGACAATGGCCGCTGGGAATACTATCAGAACAACGCGAATATCAGGGACGTGCGCGAATCCGCCGTGCCGAAGGATGCCCGTTTCGAGGTTTCCGTGCTTTATGAGAGTCCGGACAAGGTGAAGAAGAATGTGCGCATGGCGCTTGAGGCCGATTTCGCGACCGAGGAAGAAATCAGGGATAGCCTCCGCAAGGTGCCGAAGGGCGGCTATGTCTACTTCCAGGTGCCGACGAAGCAGATTAAACCCGGCCTTGTGCGCGAACTTACGTATTCTATTTACGATACGGGCAAGAACGCCATCTTTACGAAGACGGTTCGCGATTCGGAAGCGACGGCGAGTGAAGATGCCGGCATCTCGAATCTGTTGGTGGTCCCTATCTACGGTCGCCCGAAGGCAAAGGTCATGAAGGCCAGAGTCGAAGACCGCAAGAACCATGCCACGCTCGATATCGATATCCCGATTCGCTGATGACCGCCCCGCAAGAGGATATGCTGAAATTCGCCGTCGTCGATGTAGAAACGACTGGCGGTGCGGGTGAATCGAACCGCATTACCGAAATCGGGATTGTCCTGCTCGATGGCATGGAACAGGTGGGACAGTTCCACAGCCTGGTGGATCCGGGCGTGCCGATTACGCCGTTTGTCAAGAACCTTACGGGCATTACCGACGAGATGGTGAACGGGGCTCCGCAGTTTTCGAAAATAGCGGAAGAAGTGTCCGCGATGCTTGAGGGCAGAATCTTTGTCGCGCACAATGTGCAGTTCGATTGCCGCATGATTCTGACGGAACTCAAGCGCAGCTGCGTGAAGTTTGACCCGCCGAGGCTCTGCACCGTAAAGATATCGCGAAAATTTTTTCCGGGACTGCCGAGCTACAGCCTGCACAACCTGACGGATTCTCTTGGCCTCAGCGACTTTAGGCATCACCGTGCGATGGATGATACGCTTGCCTGTGCAGAAATCCTGAAACTGGCCTACAACAAGGTCGGGCCGGGAAAGATATTGAAAGAGGTGAAGAACCTCACGAAAGCGAAAAAAGCGAACGTTGTGAGATGACTGACGCTATTAGGGCGAGAGCAGCCCTGCGCGAAGTTTCATCTTTAGAATGCGGACGACGGATTTCTCGATTCTTGCAAGGAATGCCTTGTCGTTCATGGCGCGATCGAGAATGAATTTCTTGATATCAACCGCCTTGGCGGGGTAGGTGATGATGAACATGTCGTTGCCGGCATCGAGAGCGGCTGTCACGACTTTCTTGAATTCGGATGCGGGGTAGGGGTCGTTGAGCGGTGTTCCGGGGCCGCTGATCCAGCCGCGCAGGGAGCTTCCCCAGAGGTCGTCGGTGAGGACCACGATGTCGTCGTCGAGGTCGTGGGCCATCTTCACGAGTTTCTTCTCGAATACGGCGGGAGCGTTTGAAATTTTCGTGTAGCGGACGCTGCTCATCATGACGATAGGAATGTCCGGGGAGAGAGCCCTGAAGAACTTGACGTATTCCTTGATTCTAGATTCGCTCGCATCGCTTTCGGCCATCTGCAAGTCGCTGTTCTTGTTGCTGTCATAGCCGGGAAAGTGCTTCGATGCGCTGATGATGCCGGAAGCCCGCATTCCCTTCACGAATGCGCGGACCTTCTCAGCATTCTTGATGCCGTTCCATGAGCGGTTCCAGTGCTCCATGAAGGTTTCCTTGCCGTGCGAATCGAATGCGGGGTCGAGGGTGGGGGCGAGGTTCAGGTTGAAGCCCGCGTCGTGAAGCGTCTTGCCGACTTCATGTGCCGTGCGCTCGATTGCTGCGGGCTCCGATTCTCGCATCTCCTTTGCGCTAGGGGTCTTTTCCCACTTGCGGTCGATGTTCACGGCCCGGTTCACGGTGCCGCCTTCCTGGTCGATGGTGACGAGCAGCGGGACCTTGATGCGCGAAGAAATCTTTTCGAGGTTCTTCCGGAACAGGTTCATGTTCGAAAGGTGCGGCTTCATTACGAGAATTCCGCCAAAGTTGTTTGTAACGGTGAAATTCGGCGGTGCCATGTAGACCATGATCATCTGCCCGATTTTCTCTTCGAGCGTGAGCGAATTCCAGAGCGGCCGGAGTTCCTTGGGAAGCCCGCGGGGGGCTTCCGCGGCGAAAGAACAGGCGAATGCGGCAAGCAAACAGAAAAAGAAAATTCGCAGGCGCATGCTGGCCTCGTGGTGCTAGCCTTCGCTTTTGGCGGGAGCTTTCTTGAAGAACCGTCTGCCCTTGCTGAAGTCGCGCGGCGGGAAGTCGAACTTGATCTTGCCCTTTTCGAGCGTGAGGTAGGCGTCGAAGAGCCTGCGCGTCTTATTGCTGCGGAAGCCCTTGATGAGCGCCGTTTTCTTGCCTGCAAGGAGGTTCTTGATTTCTTCGAGCGGGATTTCCTTTCCGAGGAGCACCTTGGGCAGGTTGAGACCCGAAGGCTGCTTGTCGATGTAGCTCTGGCTCACGTAGCCGGTGAGCGTTTCGAACACGTTGGTCCCGTCGACGGGGGATACCCCTATCTTTTCGCCGATTTCAATCTCTTCGGGCTTTTCTTCGAATACGAATTCGATCTTGTTCTGGTCGTTGATGATGAGCACCGCGGTGAATTCCGCACCGCGCTTGCTGCGGAACCCGGACAAGGGGCCAATCTTACGCTTGGTGAGGAGTTCCACGATTTCTTCGTCGGAGAGGTGTTTACCGCCAATTATCTTGCGGATGACGATGCCGTCCTCGGTGGTGTAGCGGCTCACGGTCTCGAACACCTTCTTGCCGTTCACGGGGCTGAACTTCGCCTCGCCGGTGGTGTTCTCTTCCTTGAATCCCTTGATGTTCTTCACCATGTTCTTCGTCATGTCGACGATGCCCTTCATGAAGTTCTCGCGGGATTCCTTGCCCTTGCTGATGAGGTCCATCTTGTATTCCCACTCGCCGGTGAGTTCCGGGCTCGTGAGCGCCTCGCAGTTCATGGCCGAGAGGACCTTGATAAGGTCGAAAGCCTTCGCCGTCGGGATCATTTCCTTCCCGTCACGGACAACATACTTGTCGCTTACCAGTTTCTCGATAATGGCGGCGCGTGTCGCAGGCGTACCAAGCCCGCGCTCCTTCATGGCGTCGCGCAGCTCGTCGTCCTCGACGAGCTTGCCTGCGCTTTCCATCATGGAAAGGAGCGTGCTTTCGGTGTAGTGCGCAGGCGGCTTGGTAAAGTCCTCGTTACTGCGCATGTCAAGCGTCTTCGCATTGTTGCCCTTCAGGGGCGGCACGTTTGATTCGTCGTCGCTGTCCTTGCCGTAGACCGCCTTGAAACCCGGGTCCACGAGAATCTTGCCTTCGGTAATGAACGTCTCGCCCTCGACGGTCGTGATGCGCGTCGTGTTGAGGTACTGCGCCGGCGGGAAGAATACCGCGATAAAACGCTGGCACACCATCGTGTAGATTTTCTCTTCGGCTTCGGAGAGTCCCTTCGGGGTGACTCCCGTAGGGATGATGGCGAAGTGGTCCGAAATCTTCGTGTTGTCGAAGACCTTCGGGGTGCGCTTCACGTAGTTCTTGTCGAGTGCCTCCTGCGCGAACTTGGCGAGCGGGCCTTCGATTTTCCCGAGGGTCGCCTTCACGGGGGCCACGTAGTCTTCGGGCAGGCAGCGACTGTCGGTACGCGGGTAGGTCGTTGCTTTGTGGCGTTCGTATAGGGCCTGCGCAATCGAGAGCGTAGTCTTGGCGCTGAAGCCGAAGCGGTTGTTCGCCTCGCGCTGGAGCGTGGTTAGGTCGTAGAGCTGCCCGCACTTCTGCTGGCTGGGCGCTGTCGATTCCTCGATCTTGCCGGGCTTGCCCTTGCACTTCTTGAGAATCTCGTTTGCCTTCTTCTCGTCAAAAATCTGCTTCTTGCGGTCCTTGCCGTCGCCCTCGAACCATTTGCCCTGGTAGTTCACGCCGCCGTTGTCGAAGTCGGCGTCGATAGTCCAGAACTTTTCGGGCTTGAACTGCTGGCGTTCTTCCTCGCGCTTCACGATGATGGCGAGCGTCGGGGTCTGCACGCGACCGCATGGCGTAATCTGGAACCCGCCCATGCTGCTGTTGTAGGCGGTGAGCCCGCGGCTCCCGTTCATGCCCACGAGCCAGTCGGCCTCGCTGCGGCAGAGGGCCGCGTTTTTCAGGTTTTCCATCTCTTCGGCGGTGCGCAGGTGCTCGAACGCGTCCTTGATGGCGGCAGGCGTCATGCTCTGCATCCACAGGCGCTTGATGGTCTTGTTCTTGAAGTTGCCCTTGAGCACGTAGTCGAGGATATAGAAGAAAATCAGTTCACCTTCGCGGCCCGCATCGCATGCGTTCACGATGGTCGTCACGTCCTTCCTCTTGATGAGCTTGCTGACGATGGAAAGCTGTGCCTTCGTGGAGGGGGTGGCAACGAGCGGGAATTTTTCGGGGAGCATTGGGAGAGTCTTCATGTCCCATGCCTTGTAGCGCTCGTCGATATCTTTCGGGTCGGCGATGGTTACCAGGTGGCCGATGGCGTGGCTTACGATGGTCGAATCGCTTTCGTAATATCCGTTGTTCTTCTTGAACGACTTCGCACCGAGAACTTTCACGAGGTCGGCCGCAACGCTCGGTTTTTCTGCGATGATGAGGGTTATGCCCTCGCTGGCGGGTTTTGTCGCCTTCTTTGTCGCCGTGGTCTTGGCGGAGGCCTTTGCCGTAGTCTTTGCGGTGGATTCTGTCTTAGTCGTTTTCTTGGTCGTAGTTGCCATCGTTATTTCCATTTAAAGCGTCCGAACAGGCCGAAGAGCACGGCCAGCACGGTGAAGGGGGCGTGGATGAATTCAACGGGGATGCACCACTTGAGCAGGTGCTCCTGCCGGAAAATCCGGAGCCCGCGGAGTATTAATACCAGGTCGCCTATGCACTTGGCGACCGATGCGACGATTGTCGCGATGAGAATTTCGAAGCTGAAGGGCGAAAGTGCCGCCGAGACGCACTGCATCACGAGGAACAGGAATACCATGCTGAGCACGAATACGATTTTCGGCGTATAGTATATGGTTGCCGAAGCCCAGCGCTTGCGCTGTTCCCACAGTTCCTTGAGGGTCTCTTTGCCGCTCGTGGTGACGAAGGTCGATTCGGCAACGCAGTAGCGCATGGCCCAGGGACGGTCGTCAGCGATTTTCTGCATCAGGAGGTCATCGTCGCCGCTCTGGATCTTGAGGACGTTCTCGAATCCGTGGACGCTCTTGAAGAAGCTCTTGCGGTAGGCGAAGTTGTTGCCGGTGCTCGTGAGCGGAAGGTGCATCGCGATGCCGGCAGTCCCCGCCACGCGGTAGATGAGCGTCTCGACCGCCTGCATGCATATGAGCACGCTCGATTTGCCGGGAACGGTCGGGATGTAGGAATGCCCAGCCACGAGTTCGATTCCCGGTTCGAATTCGCGCACGATTCCGGCAATCCAGGTGGGTTTCACGATACAGTCGGCGTCGGTAAGGCAGAGGATGTCGCCGTCGCAGATGTCGACGAGTTTCGAAAGGGCCTGCTTTTTGGGGCTGACGCCGTCGGGAATGTCGTTGATGGTGAGAATGTGAAGCCGCGGGTAGCGTGCCGCGTAATCCGCGAGGATTTTCGGGGTGTCATCGTCGCTGCGGTCGTCGGCGACCCATACGTCCCATTCGCCGTCATATTCCTGTGCGAGGACGGAATCGAGTGTCGCGCGGATGCCCGCCGACTCGTTCCTCGCCGAAATCAGGATGCTTACGCGCGGTTTGGGTTCCACGTCGGACTGCCCGTCGCGCACCGTGCCCAGGGCGCGGAAAAGCCGCACTTCGAGGGCTATGTAGAGTAGCGCCGATACGGACAAAAGGCCGATGACCAGGTATGTGAGCACTGTCCAGAACATTTTTTCGGGCAAAATTTAGTTCATCGCACCCTGATTTGGGACTGCGGGTGCCGGAACGGGACGTCGATTTCTCGATACATATATATATGTTATTGTGTCGGACGGAAGCAAAAATTCGCGAATTCGGTGAAAAAACGCGTTTTTTGGGGGTGAACGCTATTCTTTCACGAGTTCCGGGTGCTTTTCGGCGATGCATCGGGCGAGGTACACGAAAGGCGTATCCATCAGGGAGGTCACGATGAAGATGCCATACCCGAAGATGAGAATTTCGCCGATGGTGTTCCACGGGAATACGCCCGCGAACGCGAGCAGGTTGAACACCACCACGTTGATAAGCTGGCTTACGAGGGTGGAACCGTTGTTGCGGAGCCACAGGAACTTGCGCTTGTCGCCAAACTTCTTCTCGGTCCATTTCCACCAGGCGTGGTAGGCCCACACGTCGAACATCTCGCAGACGGCATAGGCGAACAGGCTTGCGAGCATCACGCGCGGGGTGTTCGCAAATACGGTGCGGATAGGGCCAGCCATCGTGTCGCCGTCGGCCGGAATGTAGAGGAACCAGCTCTGCGAAATCAGGATGAAGGTAATGTTTGCGAGGATTCCGATTTTCACGCAGCGGTTGGCTTCTTTTTTACCGAAGATTTCGCTCATGATGTCGGTCGCGAGGAACGAAGAGGCGAAGATGACGTTGCCGAGCGTGGTATCGAGCCCGAAGGCGTGCACCAGGATAAGCACCTCGATGTTTGCCGCGATGGTGCAGATGACGGTCCACGCGAAAAGGCCCTGCTTGCCGAAAAAGCGGAAGAAGGCGACGAGCCCTCCGAAAAACGCGAAGACGGAGGCGACAAGGATGATCTCGTTCTGGAACGGCACTTTACTTTCTCCGGTCGATGGCCGCAAACAGGCGGGTCTTGGCGATAGATTCGAATTCGGTGCCCGGCTTGCCGTAGTTGGCGAACGGGTAGAGCGAGATGCCCCCGCGGGGCATGAAGATTCCTTCGACTTCGATGTATTTCGGGTCCAAAAGCTTCACCAGGTCCTTCATGATGATGTTCAAGCAGTCCTCGTGGAAATCCCCGTGGTTGCGGAACGAGAACATGTAGAGCTTGAGCGACTTCGATTCCACCAGGTACTGGTCCGGGATGTAGTTGATCTTGATTTCGGCAAAATCGGGCTGGCCGGTTTTCGGGCAGAGGCTCGTGAATTCCGGGCAGTTGAACGTGACCATGTAGTCGTTGCCCGGATGCTTGTTCGGGAACTTTTCGAGCACTTCGGGGCTGTAGGTGGTCTTGTACTGGGTCTTGTTGTTGCCAAGCAGCGTGACGCCTTCGAGTTCTGCTTCTGAACGCATGGAAGTCTCCTAGTTTTGTTTTAAGTCAGGATGGGTCTCGAACTGACTGGCGTAAAGATAAAAAAATCCGGGCTTTTTTCAAAGCCCGGATGAAGCGGGAAAATTCGGCTACAGCATCACCGTGATGTTATAGCTCGGTGGGGTGCGTTGAGTCCCGCCTTCCAAGCATCCACTGCCGCACTCGATGTGTCGAGCGCCCAGTCCGCTTCGAAGCTCTTGCTCTGGTTGAACCACATGATGGCGAAAATCCTCGGAAATTCCACGGGCAGTACCTTGAACATGTCGGCTATCCATTCGGCCTTGTTCCCGCCCGATTCCGTGCACGATGTCTCGGCGATAAAGATGGGCTTGTCGATGCCCGCGAGCGCATTGTACGACTTCCTGAAAACTTCCGAGAAGCTTTTCCAGCGGGACCAGCATTTCTTATCGCCCCAGTTGTAGCCGTCGATGGAGATGTAGTCCACGAAATCGTCGCCGGGGTAGGTTCCCGTGAAGGTCGTGTTTTCGCCCACGTTCGAAGAATTGGTCGTCCAAACCCACTTGGTGTTTGTGACGGATTCTTCGCGAAAAATTTTCACGATGTGCCGGAAGGCTTCGGCAACGTTCTCGTCGGTGTTGCCGGCGCCCTGCTTGCCGACTCCCCAGTCGTACCAGTCGCCGTTCGCTTCGTGGAGCGGACGGAGCCAAATTTCGTGTCCGTATTCCTTGGCGCTTTTTGCAAAGTGCCGTATGAAGGAATCTGCCTCGCCCTCGTTTATCCTTCTTGCGTTGTAGCCGTTGGGCATCCACGTGACAACGAGCGTTGAACCGTTCTCGCGAGCTGTTTCGGCGAAGGGCTCTACCCAGTTCCAGGTGTTGATATCGAATAGCGCAAACAGGCTCACGAGATCGACATTCCTTCCCTGAAGAGCCTGGAAAGCTTGAATGTTTTCTTTCGTGGGCTGCGGGTGCAGTTCGTTGCCGCCGACCCATGCCCCTATGCGGAATTCTTTTTGCATGAAACCTCCAGTCAAAAACAAAGATATTTCATTGGGAGTCGGTGACGAAGCCTTTGTTTTTTAGTATTTTCCAAAGTGTATCTAGTGTTTTAAACGAGTGTGATTTGGAACACTAAAAAAATGAGTTTGTGCGTATCGAACGAAGGAGGATTTGATGACTGTGGAAGAAATTTGTAAGTGGCTGGAGGCTTCGAAATTCAGGGAAGGCGACAGGCTCCCTTCGGTCAGGAGTGTTTCGGAGCGTCTTTCTACATCGACTTGCACGGTGTTTCGCGCCTACCGCAAGCTGATTGACGCGAAGAAGGTTTATGGGGAACAGGGCAACGGCTATTTCTGGGGTGCGGCCAAGGTCGCCATGCCGGAACCTCCCGTGCGAGAACAGGTGGTTGAACGGCTGGAACGATTGCTCCAGGAAGACTGGAAATCCGGCAGGCTTTCGGCGGATGCCCCGCTCCCGACCATCAAGGAACTTTGTTTGCAATACGAGACGTCGGTCGGTTCCATGAGGCGCACGCTCGAAAAGCTGCAGGCGTTGGGAATCCTTTCACGCCGGGGCAGAGGGCGTTTCTATTTTCGCACGGCGCAAGCCCCGAAGGCGAAGGAAATCCTCCTGGTGATGCGTTCGAACCCGACGGGGGATTTCTATTGCCTGGGGGAGCGTGAACTGGAATTTATGCAGAAGGTTTACGCCGAGGCTGAAAAGCGCGAGCTGCGCGTGCATGTGCTGGGTTACCACGAGGATTCAGGCAAGTTCTTGGATTCGGCGGGCAATGCCGTGTTGCCGGAGACATTCCGCGATGCGTTCGGCGCAATCCTTTCGACGATGCTCGTTTTTAAACCCCAGCGCCTATTCTCGCTGTTCGCGAGGACCCGATTCCCGATATCGGTGTGGTGGGAACATCCGCTTTCTGAAATCCCGCGTGCCCTCAAGAAAGAACCGCGGTACGCCTTCTTCAACCTCGCCTTCGGTGAGTTCCCGGGAAGGGCGGTGGGACGCTTTCTCCGGGAACGGGGCTGCAAGAACATCGTCTACATTTCGCCGTATCATTTGAGTTCCTGGTCCATCGACCGCCTGAATGGCCTCAAAAAGTCGGGACTGCATGTCTTCGAAGCGGTGGATGCCGAACGCGCGAGTCCGTTCGAGTTCAGCAAGGAACCTCCGGCTTTTTTTGAAAAAGTGGTCGCGCGCCTTGCGGGGAGTGTCCCGCAAGACACCGATGCCTGGGTCGTAGTGAACGACGAAGTGGGCTGCGCACTCCACCGGATGTTTGTACAACATAAAATCAAGCGCCCGCCTTACATGGTGTCGTTCGACAATACGGTGGACAGTTACCGCATCCGTCTGGATTCCTTCAAATTCAATCTCGATACGCTAGCCGAACAGTCGGTATTCCACATCGTGTCGCCCGGGGTCACGCTCTACAAGAAGGACGACTTCCGCGAACTTTCGGGCTCCGTCGTGGAAAAGTAGCGGTTTGCCGCCCGATTCTGCGGTCCTGGCCTACCCCTGGGACCAGCCCGACCCGAGCAAATAGAACGGCTAAAACTCCGAGCTGTCCGCCCTCCCGCATATTGTTTAAGCCTGAATGTTGAAATCAGTCTTGTTTTTTATTAAATTTGGGCCACTTTGAGAATCGATATCGCACAGAAACTTACTGAACCCGAAGACCGCCGAGCAGTCTGGTCCCATGCCGACGCTCCCGAAATCTTCGACGAACTGCACCTCAAGGGCGATCTGGTAGCCGAGGTGCTGGTGAGCCCCGAAGGCCCCGGTAAGTGTCTCGTGACCGGTACGCTCTCCGGAGTGCAAACTCTGACCTGTTCCAGGACGCTGGACTTGTTCGACCGCCCGTTTACGACCGAAATCGTGGCGGAGGTCGAGAGGCTCCCCATCGCAAAGCAGGAGCTGGACGAGGACGATGCAGATGTCTTCGCCTACAAGATTCCCCAGGGGCAGGACTTCGTAGATGTATCCGAGTGCATCCGACAGCTGGTTTTACTGCAAGAACCGGTCGCGCCCGTGAAAAATCCTGACGAAGATTTTATCTTTGTATCAAACAATCCGCCCGACGAAGGTTCCGACGGGGCCGCAAAGCCCATGGACCCGCGCTGGGAGAAACTCAAGGCTCTCAAGAGCAAAATGGAAAATAGGAGTTAAAAATGGCAGTACCTAAAAGAAAAACCTCGACCGCCCGTCGTGACAAGCGCCGCACCCACTGGAAGATGGAAGTGCCCGCGATGGCTACCTGCGACCACTGCGGTTCTGCAAAGCGCCCGCACCGTGTGTGCCCGGTTTGCGGCTACTACAATGGTGTCGAAGTTGTCAACATGAAGGATGCCGAAGCCTAATTTGTTGATGCAGCGTTCAGTTGCAAGGAGATGTTCATGGTAAAAGTTGCTCTTGATGCTCTGGGTGGCGATTTCGCTCCCGACGTCGTGGTTGAAGGTGCGGTAAACGCCGTCAACAAGAATGCAAACCTGCATGTGGTCCTGTGCGGACCGGAGGCCGTGGTCAAGGCTAAACTCGAGTCGCTCGGTTACGCCGGCAACGGGATTTCGGTCATTGACGCTCCGGACCCTGTCGCCATGGACGAACACCCTGTTCAGGTTCTCAAGAAGAAGCCCCACTCCGGCCTGGTGACGTGTGTCGCCCTGCAGAAGAAGGGCATGGTCGATGCTTCCGTGAGCGCCGGCAACTCCGGTGCCATGATGGCTAGCTGCCTCATGCTTCTCGGAAAGTCGAGCGAAAAGTTCAGCCGTCCGCCTATCGGTTGTGTCATTCCGACCGCCGACCGTCCGATCATCCTGGTCGATGCCGGCGCGAACGTCGATGAACGCGCCTCCACGCTGGTGGATTTCGCCATCGCGGGTTCCGCATTCGCCGAGACCTACTTCGGATATCAGAACCCGAAGGTCGGCCTTTTGAACATGGGCGAAGAAGAACACAAGGGTCCGGCTGTGCTCCAGGAAGCGCACCAGCTGTTGAAGTCCGCCCCGGTGAACTTCATCGGCAACATCGAAGGCGAAACGCTTATCGAAGGTGTCGCCGACGTGGTGGTGACCTCCGGCTTCACGGGTAACGTTGTCCTGAAGATGCTCGAAGGTTTCTACGAACTCCACAAGAAGATGTTCGGTTTCATCGATACCCCCAACGGCCGTCGCTTCGACGAGATGTGGGACTACCGTATGACGGGTGGCGCCTTGCTCCTCGGCCTCAACGGCACGGGCATTATTGCCCATGGTCGTTCCGATGCTCTCGCTATCGAGAAGGCTGTGGAAGTCGCCGCCAAGTACGCCGAGAAGGGTGTCGCTAAGAACGTCAACGAACGCCTTGCCGCCATCAAGGACGAACCTGCCGAAACCAAGTAAGTGCTTGACCGACACTAATTTGTCTGTAAAAGGCTTTTGAGGACGGAACCGCAAGGTTCCGTCTTTTTTTTGTAAACAATTATTTTGTTGATTTCGCTTTCGAATGAATTTACTTTGTTATTTAAAATAAATTTATAAGAGGCGATAAGGTGAATAGTTGTTTTGCCAATATGGTAATGGCTTTGTTTATTGTGGCATGTAGCAATTTTAGATAAATTGCCATCGGGCAAAGATGGGCGGTCTTATACGAAAACGAATTTAAAGAATCTGTTTGAATTTTGGAAGGAGTGGCTATGAGAAAAATGTTTTTATTTTTAGTGTTGCTTGACGCCTTGCTTGTTGGTTGCTCGGGTTATGATGTTGCCCATGGCGACTATGAAGGAACAGGTTCACTGCTTCATGAAATTGCAAACAACTCTGGCTATGATGTGAAAGTAAAATTCTTATGGCAATATGATGAAAAAAGGGATTCCGTCTTGATGGACGTTGCCGAAGGAGATACAATTGTTTTGCCGGAATCCGTAGGTCACCTGGCAGAGACTTTTGTGGAAGATTTCAATTTGGCTTATCCTGATGGGACCTTTGATGCTTATATAGAATTTGATGTTTTACCTGCCAAATGTGTTTCTTTTGTGGGCGATGTCGATGAGCAGAATGATATACGTTCAGAAAAATTTTCTGAATTTATTGACCCGACGGATGCCGATGGATTCCGGTTCAAAAGGTATACCATTGATTCGGCTTTATATAAGGATGCTGCTCAATGCCCCTAGTAGGGCTCTAAACTTGCAAAAATATTCCTTTTATCTTTCTTTTGCGGGGAAATAGTGCTTTTTGCTCCGGGAACCTTTGGAACGGGGGTGTATTTTCTAAATTAGGGGTGAAAATTTTCGCGGGTTTCCGCAAAGGATTGAAATGTCTAAGACGATTTTGCTTTTCCCTGGCCAGGGTGCCCAGTATGTAGGTATGGGCCAGACCCTTGCTTCCACTTTCGAACCGGCCAAGAAGATTATGCAACAGGCCGACGAGATTCTCGGCTTCTCGCTTTCGAAGCTCATGGCCGAAGGCCCCGAAGATGTTTTGAAGAGCACCGACAACACGCAGCCGGCCCTCTTTACCGTGTCCGCGATGGTGATGGAACTCCTCAAGTCTGAAGGTTTTGCGTTCGACTACGTGGCCGGGCACTCCCTCGGTGAATACTCCGCCATCTACGCTGCTGGCGGTTTCAGCTTTGAAGAGGGCCTCCGCCTGGTGCGTACCCGCGGTGAACTCATGGCCAGTGCCGGTTCCAAGAACCCGGGTGCGATGGCTGCCATCATGGGCCAGGACGAAGCCAAGATTCTTGAACTTTGCGAAGCCGTGAAGGACGTGGGCGCCGTGGTGCCCGCGAACATCAACTGCCCGGGCCAGATCGTTGTCTCCGGTGCCGTCGCCGGCGTGAACAAGCTCGTCGAAAACTGCGGTGCCGCCGGCATCAAGGCCATCCCGCTTGCCGTGTCTGGCGCGTTCCACAGCCCGCTGATGCAGTTTGCCCAGCCAGGCCTCGCCGAAGCGATTGCCAAAACCAAGTTCAACGATGTCGAAAAGCCGGTTATCGCCAACGTGATTGCCGAACCGGTCACGAAGGGTGCCGAACTTGCCGAACTTTTGGTGAAGCAACTGGTATCTCCGGTCCGCTGGAACGACTGCATGAACAAGGCCATCTCCCTCGGTGTTACCCAGGGTGTGGAAGTGGGCTCGGGCAAGGTGCTCATGGGCCTCATGAGGAAGATTAGCCGCGACGTGAAGGTCACGCCGGTCGAAACCATCGAAGCCTTCCAGGCTCTTAAGGGATAAACCTTTCAATTACAGGGAACAAAAAATGGGTAAACTTACAGGTAAAAAGGCTATCGTGACCGGCGCATCCCGCGGTATCGGTCTCGCCATCGCCACCAAGCTTGCGAGCGAAGGTGCCGACGTCGCTATCCTTTCCACATCGGTCAAGGAAGAACTGGCCGCCAAACTTTCCGCCGAACTTGGGGTGCAGGTCAAGAGCTATGCTTGCGACGTGGCCGACTCCGAAACGGTGCAGAACGTGTTCAAGCAGATTATTGCCGACATGGGTACGGTCGACATCCTGGTCAACAACGCCGGCATCACCCGCGACGGCCTCTTGATGCGCATGAAGGACGAGGAATTTGATGCCGTGATTGCCACGAACCTCCGTTCCGTGTTCCTTTGCACCCGCGCCGTGGCCCGCACCATGATGGGCAAGCGCGCCGGCCGAATCATCAATATTTCGAGCATCAACGCCCTGCGTGGCCAGGCCGGCCAGGCGAACTACGCTGCCGCCAAGGCGGGTATCATCGGCATGACCCGTTCCAATTCCAGGGAATTCGCTTCCCGCGGCATTACGGTGAACGCCATCGCCCCCGGCTTTATCGGGACGGACATGACCGCCGCCATGGACGATGCCACCAAGGAAAAATATGCAGCCCAGATTCCCCTCGGACGTATCGGAAAGCCCGAAGACGTGGCCAATGCGGTCGCTTTTTTGGCATCTGACGACGCCTGCTACATCACGGGTCAGATTTTGGGCGTAGATGGTGGGTTGAACGCCTAGCCAATTTTTACTAAATTTAAACTTAAACAATCCAAACGGAGTAAACAATGACACAAGAAGAAATTTTCAAGAAGATTACCGACGTCATCGTCGCCAAGCTCGAAGTCAAGGCCGAAGACGTGAAGATGGAATCTGAATTCGGTAACGACCTCGGTGCCGACTCTCTCGACCGCGTCGAGCTCGTGATGGCTCTCGAAGACGAATTCGAAGTCGAAATCCTCGATTCCGATGCCGAAAAGTTCCAGAAGGTTGCCGACGTGGTTGCCTTCATGGCCGAAAAGAAGAAGTAATCGCTTCTGCAAACGCCCTGGCAATGGCGCTGGGGCTTTCGATGAAATTTGCTCCGGCCCCTGCGGCCGGGCTTTTTCTATTTTCGCAGACAGAAAGGAGATGCCTTTGCCAGAAGAAAACGTATTGAAGAAATTGCTGAAATTCTGGTTTCGCCAGAAGCCCGACGGCGGACTTGAGGCGAAGCTTGGATATCGGTTCCGCGAACCGGAACTCTTGGTTCAGGCGCTGGTCCACCGGTCTTACCTGACCGGAACGGATTTGCCCTACACAGAAAACAACGAACGGCTCGAATTCCTGGGCGATTCCGTGCTGAACATGCTAACGACGGAATTCCTGTACAAGACGTATCCCGATGACCCGGAGGGCGAACTCTCGAAGCGCAAGAGCGCCATCGTTTCGGGGCATGCCTGTGCGCAGTCTTCGAAGGAATGGGACTTGAGCGAGTATATCAAGCTCGGGAAGGCCGAGGCGAAGATGGGTGGTCGCGGCAAGGAGAGTATTCTTGCCGATGCCTACGAGGCCGTGCTCGGGGCGGTTTACCTCGATGGCGGGCTCGACGAGGTCCGCGCAATCCTCAACAGGTTCCATTTCCCGCGTGTGAAAGAAATTATTGTCGACGATGACTTTGTGAACTACAAGAGCGCCTTGCTCGAATACCTGCAGGGGAAGCGCCATACGGTTCCTGAATATGTTCTGGTGGAAGAATCCGGACCGGAGCACCAGAAACTGTTTACCGTCGAGGCGCACGTGAACGGCAAGGTCTATGGCCGTGGCCAGGGTGGCAACAAGAAAAAGGCCGAACAGGAAGCGGCCCACAAGACTCTTGAAATGTTGAAGGCTGAAGAGGCGGCGCAGGCGAAGGATGTTCCGGCCGAGGTGGCGCCTGTGAAACCCGTAAAACCCAAGCGGTATTATAGACCGTAGGGAGATAAAGATGAAGAATGGAAAAATGAATTTTTGTCGTGTGGCTGCCGTGTCCGCGACGTTGATGCTGTCTGCGATGGCCCTTACCGCCTGCAACGAGCAGGGCGCCTCCAAGTCCGCGAAGGCTGCGGGCAGCGAGCTCAACTGCCCGGAACTGCCGGTCGATTCCACCGCCACGGGCGAGTTCGACCCGATTGCCTCCAAGGACGCCCGCCCCTGCGGCACGATTACCCTCTGGGGCTCCGCGATGCCGAAGTCCTTCAACATGTGGGAAGACTACAATAGTTTCTCCGCCGAACTCATGGGCATGATGTTTGAACCGCTCGTGAGCCTGCATTCCACCGAGGACCGCGAAGTCGGTATCCTCGCCGACAGCTGGAGCGTATCGGAAGATGGCAAGACGTTCACCTTCCACGTGGATGAGCGGGCCCGGTGGAGCGACGGCAAGCCCGTCACCGCTGAGGACGTGCAGTACTACTACGACGTCATCATGGACGAGAAGAACCTCACGCCGATTTTCAAGGTCGGGCTTAGCCGTTTCGACCGCCCCGAAGTCGTGGACAGCTTGACCATCAAGATGACTGCGAAGGAATCCCACTGGGGCAACTTCTGGGAAGCCGCGGGCATGCTCGCGTTCCCCAAGCACGTTTGGGCAGGGAAGGACTTCAACCAGATTCGCTACGAGTTCCCGGTAGTCTCGGGCCCGTACAAGATTAAGACCTTCCGCGAGGACCGCTACGTGGAACTGGAACGCCGGGCTGACTGGTGGGGCTTCCACAAGAACTGGAACCGCGGCAAGTACAACTTCCAGAAAATCCGCTACCGCTTCATGAACGACCAGACGAAGGCGCTCGAAGCCTTCAAGAAGCAGGATTTCAACGCCTACGCCATCTACACCAGCAGTATTTGGATGAAGCAGACCGACTTCGACGCTGTGAAGAAGGGCTGGGCCGTGAAGCAGAGAATCTTTAACAAGGAGCCCATCGGATTTCAGGGCATGGCCATCAACCTGCGCAAGCCGCAGTTCCAGGATGTGCGCGTTCGACGCGCTCTTTCGATGCTCCTGAACCGCGAGGCGATGAACGAGAAGTACATGTTCGGCCAGTACTTCCTGCTGAACAGCTACTACCCCGACCTGTGGGAAGGCAACAAGAACCCGACAGCGCCGCTTTACACGTTCAACCCGGATAGCGCCCGCGCCCTCTTTGCGGAGGCGGGCTACAAGGTGAACGGCCAGGGGGTGCTCGAGAAGGATGGCAAGCCGTTTGCGATTAACTTCATCACGAGCCAGGAAGACTTGCGCCACCTCACGCTGTTCCAGGAAGACCTGAAGAAGGTGGGCGTGGTGGCGACCATCGAACAGATGTCGCAGAGTACTTTGCGCAAGCGTCTGGACGATGCCGACTTTGACCTTTACTGGGTGAACTGGGGCGCTGGCCGCCTCCGCGACCCGGAAGCGAGCTGGTCTTCGGCAACGGCCCTGCAGAAAGGCACGAACAACCTCGCCGGCGTGCAGGACAAGGTGGTCGATAGCCTCATCAACTTGCAGAAGACGGAATTTGATTTGGCCAAGCGGAACGAGATTTTGAAGGCATTGGATAACCGCCTTGCCGAAATCGTGCCGTATGTGCTCATGTGGCAGTGCGACCACCACCGCATCCTCTACTGGAACCGTTACGGCATGCCCGAAAAGGTGCTGGACCATTTCAACCGCGAAGACGCCATCCCCGTCTACTGGTGGCTTGACCCGGAAAAGTCCGCCGCCCTCGACAAGGCCATGAAAGCGGGCGAAAGCCTGCCGATTCCCGAATACGACGTGAAATAACCTTCTTGTCATTCTGGAGGCCCCTTCGGGGCCGATAGAATCCAAGCCATTTAAAGCCATTGTTTTTCAATGGTCTTTTTTTGTACTTTCCCGCTTATGCAGAAGAAAGGATATACGTATATTCTATTTAATAAGAAAAATGGGACCTTATATGTTGGTGTTACAAGCGATTTGAAAAATCGAGTAATGCAACATAAAGAGAAGGTCTATGATGGCTTTACTAAAAAAATATGGCGTAGATAAATTGGGATATTTTGAGGAGCATACGGATATGCGGCATGCTATAGAACGTGAAAAATCCATGAAAAACTTACTCCGAGAAAAGAAGATTGACCTGATACAGTCGATGAATCCCGAGTGGGAGGACTTGTTCTTTAAATTGTAGTGGACCCTATCGGTCGTCCTGCGGACTCCCTCCAGGGTGACAATCAATCAGAGCCTTGCTCCACAGGACCATTCGAGTATAAAAAAGAGACGTGCATCGCTGCACGTCTTTTTAAATGCTATGCGCTAGCAGTTTCGGTTAGAACCAGTAGGTGGCGCCGAGCACGAACTGCAGGTTGGAGGCGTTGATTTCGTCCGAACCGACCAGGGGTACATCGATATCGTCGTAGATGTTGGTCATGCCGAGCACCACGCGGAAGTCGACATCCACGAACGGGATAATCCCGGTTCCCAGGCCGAACACGAGGTCGAATTCGAAGGAGTTCATCGGCAGGAGTTTGTCGAAGTTCTTGATTTCGTCATCGGAAGCGTCTTCGGCGGACTGTGAAATGTTGAAGGAGAACTGCGGACCGGCCTCGATGAAGATAATCGGGAGCGGGGAGAAGCGAGCGAGCACGGGGATGTCGATGTTCCACTGGGTCACGCTGTAATCGGTGATGCCGTATTCGAATTCGTAATTACGCATGTCGGCCAGGACGTTCGCTTCCACCGTGAGGGGCAGGAGCGGCAGGGAGAACTTGATGGCGCCACCGAAGTTGAAACCGATGCCGGATTCAGAGTTGTCGGTGTCGTCGCCCCAGACGTTGTTAAGGTCGCCGCCGGCGTGAACACCGAAGCTGAGTTGTGCGAAGGAGGCGGTCGCCGCGAGTGCTGCTGCCAGGATGATTTTCTTGAACATTAGGATACTCCTTGGTTTTGTTTGTATGCTAACAAAAATAATATAAAAGTAAGCGAAAGGCACGGGTTGGACGCAAAAAAAGCGCCCGCATGTGCGGACGCTCTCATTTTTCTTGAATTTTTGCGCTAGAAGTTGAAAATGACGCCCATGTAGACGCCGTCGGCGTTGCCGCCGAGGTGGAACGGGCTCTCGACAGTTTCGTAGCCCCTGTACTTTTCGTGGCGGAAGATGAACTCGGCCTTGACTTCGATCATCTTGTTGATGGCGTACGAGGCGCCGAGCCACAGGTTGAACTGGCGGGACTTGCGGTCGCCGTAGCCGTGGTACTTGTCTTCGCCCTTCACGTAGTATTCGCTTTCGGAAAGGCGGTACTTGAGGAGGAATCCGAGGTAGGGGGTGAGTCCGACATTGGGGATGGTGTAGGCTGCTTCGGCACCGAGGTGGAGGTCAAGCCCGCGTTCATGGTCGTCGTATTCGAATCCCCAGAGGAAGCCGCCTTCGGTCCCGAACTTGAATCCCTTGAGCTTGGTCGGCACGGAGAACTGGGCGCCCAGGTACATGGAAAATTCGCCGTTCGAGGGGGCGTGCGTGCCAGGACCGTCATATTCGTCTTCGCCTACGGGGAGGTTGAAGTCGAGGAATGCGGTTACCATGGGGGCGACTTGGTAGCGGCCGCCGATGGTGAGGTCGCGGAGGCCTTCGCCGCCGTTGACGCAGCCGGCGCAGTCGTCTTCGTTCCAGAACTGGTAGCCCCAGCTGGTAAAGGAGATTTCGAGGCTCTTGATCATCGTAAACCGGCCTCCGACCTTGAGGCCAGCCTGAGACCAGTTGTGGTCCTTGTCGTAGTAGAGTCCCGCTTCGAAACTCCCGTGAGAGGAATCCGGGATGGGGTAGTAGTCCCAGGTGGCAAAGCTTGCGCCTGCGAGCAGGGCGACTGCCAGGATGAATTTTTTGAACATCTTTTACTCCTTGATGAATCTTGCGAAAATTTAGAAAAATGCATACTCTTATTCCAAGTTGGAATATAGGGGATTGTCTTTTGGGCGATAAAGGGTGCGCACGCTCACTGCCGTGCGGGGGTGTGATGTCCGTCGCTTTAAATTCGGGAACATATAATATATCTTTTGGCAAATAGAGGGTTGAGATGTCATTTTTTTCACGTTTTTTTACAATTTCGCTGTTCTCCGTAGCGCTTCCGGCGTTTGCGGGTGGGTTCTATAGCCTCTTTTCCCTGAACTCTAGCCCCGGCAACCTGTATCTTTCCCAGAATGCGAACGCGGGCTGTAACGATCCCGCATGGCAGATCGTGGTGAACATGGCGTCCTACACGGGCGGTCCCCACGGAATCAGCGGCAATGGCGGCTTTTTCCAGGCGTCGGGTGGTCAATGTCTGGGAGTGGCGGATGACGGGGATCCGCAGGCGCTCTACGACTTGGTCCAGGAACATTGGGGCAATGCCGAGAAGAACCTGATGCTTGCTTCCGATATCGACCTTCACGAATTTGACGAGACGACTCCCGCCGGGACGTGCCTTATGAACCACGTGCCGCTTGATTTTTCGACAGCGCATGTGATTTTCGACGGCAACGGGTTCTGGGTAAAAAACCTTTGCTATGTGCACGATGTCGCGTCTGGAGCGATGACGCAGCCGGCTGGTTTCTTCAGTTCCATCAAGGAGCACGAGGCCGTGAACGTGAACTTCAAGAATGTTCGCATGGTGGTGTCGGATTCGCGTGCGGACCGCGATGTGGCGGAAGCGGGCGCGGACTACTATCCGGTCGGTGCGCTTGCCGGTTATGTGTGGATGTCGACGGTGCGTCGCGTGAGCTTACAGGATGTGGATATCCAGGCGCCCGTAGCGGGGGCCCTTGCGGGCAATATCAGCGCATCGACGGTTTCGGACATTACGGCGAACGACGACATCCTTATTCGCAACGTGCTCGAACTCTCGAATGAAAAAGGGAACTTTGCGGGCTCTACGTTGTTTGACTGGGGCAGCCGCTATTCCGTGTTCCTGGGTGGAATTGCCGGTTTTGCTTTCCAGGTGGACTTCAAGAATCTGACGGTCCGTGCCAAGGTGCAGGATTCCTCTTCGGCTGCAACGTTGTCTGCTCTCGGTGGCGTTGCCGGGCTCTATGCGTATGCGGGCTTTGTCGATGCGACGGTGGATAGTTCGTCGGTCGTTATGGACAACATAAAGCTCGATTCCAGCGACAGCGGCAAGGCGTATACCAAGATTTCGGGCGGTATGGCGATGGGCGGTATCTTCGGCGAAGCGGGAATCACCTATGGCACCAATGGCCCGTTTTCTTCGGCGGTGGCTAACCTTTCGATTGTGAATAGTGCGGGCGTTGTCGGAATCAGCGAAAGCAATGCGGACAGTGTCTTTGCGGGCGGGCTTGTCGGGCGGGTCTCCGTGTTCAAGGGGGCTTCGTTCTCGCTGCAGAAAGATACGGTGAAGGTGATGGTGAAGGATTCCTTGACGCGCGCTGTTTCGCATGCCTACTATGCGGGTGGGCTTTTGGGCCTTGCGGGAGAAACCGATGCCGCTAACCTCACCGACGACAGTTTTGTCTCCATCGTGGGTTCCCGCGCGCAGGGTTCTATCTCGGTGGCAGGGTCTGCGACTGCGGTAGGGGACGGGTTTGATGTGAACGCCTACCTCGGCGGTTTCGCGGGAATTGCTATTTTGTCTGTAAACGGAAAGGGGCTCTTGGGATGCCGTAGCGATGTGGATATCCGTTCGAACCTGAAATCCTCTTATGAAGGCGAACTGGTCAATAGCTATTTCCCGGCATACGACAGCATTTTCGTCGGTGGGTTCTTCGGGATTGCCGATATCCTCGGCAACGGCACCAAGAATGACCTCGAACTTTTGAATTCGACCTATACGGGCTCTATCTCGGTGGCCGACAGCGTAAGCCCTGTTTACGTGGGCGGTATTCTGGGGGCGTTCTTCAATAGGGCGGTCAGCGGGGGAACCAAGTCCGTGTCGTTCCGCGATGTCACGGTAGATGCTTCGGACGATAACCTTATCCGTATCGACGCTTCGGGATCGAATTTCGAAAAACCTTCCGCTTCGATGGTGGGCGGCATCTGCGGCTATTGCTATGCGCTGCGCAGCATGCAGAAGTCGGGAGCCTCCGGCAATATTGCGGTTCAAGGCGCGTTCGGTACGGACAGCCTGCTGGCAGGTGGCCTTGTGGGTGCGACCGTCACCTATGCCGACGTCGAAATGAAGAATGCCTTCTATGTGGGGAACCTCGTTTCCGTCGATGCGGCTCCCGTCAAGACGGGATACCTTTTCGGAAAGCTCGATGCCACTGCGAAGGTCGATGTGTTTTACGCATACCATTATGGCGAAGATGCGGTGGAATATCCGTATGGCGCCTTCAAGTATAGCGGCAACGATGCTACTGCATCCTGGAAGGTTCAGAACGGCCAATACGCTTCGGGTTACGTGATCAGGAATGGCGCGGTCCGGTCGCTTGACGAAAATAGCAACGGTACGGAGGTTTCTGCGACGATGCAGAAATCCGCTTTCGCCGGGTTCATGAATACGGACCAGTCGCCCTATGTGTGGGCTTTTGAACAAGGCGAAAATGGGAGCCTTCCCTTTATCGCGTGGGGTCCGCATTCGGCCGTGGCACCGATTTCCGTGGTGGCCTTCCATGTGAATTTCATGGATAAGGACGGCAAGACGCTTGTCGGGACGCAGACGGTCAAGAGCGGCGAAGCCGCGGTCGCGCCCGAGCCCCCGGAACACGAAGGTTACACCTTTGCGGGCTGGGACAAGGCTTTCGACAATGTGGAATCGGACTTGACGGTGACTGCCCGCTATACGATCAACACCTACAAGGTGGTGTTCAAGGAAGGCGAACGCAAACTGTTCGAAAAGGAATTCGAGTACGGGACGATGCCCGTGTACGATGGCGAAACTCCGACGAAGCCCGCGACGGAACTGCATACGTGGACGTGGACGGGATGGGAACCGGCTTTGGCGCCGGTGAAGGGAGATGCGGTTTACCATGCGACCTTCCGTGCCGTAGAAATCCCGGTTTCGAGCAGCAGCGCCGAAGTTTCTAGCAGTAGCGTGCCGGAATCGAGCAGTTCGCTCCTGTCGAGCTCGAGCGTGCTCCTTTCGAGTTCGAGCGAAATGCAGCCCGCAAGTTCTTCCGAAGAAGTTGCCGAATCCAGTTCCGGCGAAAGGCTCGAAAATTCGAGCTCCAGCGAAGAAGTCCCTGAATCGAGCAGTGGAGTCGGAATGCCGGAATCCAGTAGCGACCGGGCGGTGGAACCCGCACACATTACGATGGAAGCCCATTCCTGGCAGCTGGTGAGTGTCGCCGCATTTAAGGATATGGAATCCTTCGGCGAGGAATCGGCGTTCTACTGGTGGGACGAACGCAATCCCATCGGCGAATACTGGCAATACCGCCGTTATGACGAAACCGAGAACTACGATGCGACTCGCGGATTCTGGTTTGGAACGTTCGAAAGCAAGACTATCGAACTCCGGAACAGCGACCCCGAGGAGGCTTCCGATATCGAATGGGAACTCGATAGCCTCTACAGTGGTTGGAATCTGGTGGCGAATCCCTACAGCTGGAACATCGTTCTCGATGCGGATGATTACAGTGATGTCAAGTTCTGGCAGTGGAATCCGGAAACAAGCGAATACGAAATTGCCGATACCCTTGCGCCTTACGAGGCCATATGGGCGAAGGTCTCTAGGCCGGTGACGGTTCGGATTCCGGCAAAACCTGCTGCGAAGTCGGCCCCTGCTGTCGCTGGGGCTTCCAAGCGGATGCTTGCGAAGTCCGCAAATGGAAATGGTGGCTGGAATTTGCGTGTGATGCTGTCCGACAAAAACGGCAAGCGCGACAGCTGGAACTTTATTGGCGTGGGTGAAGAATCGACGCTGGCGGAACCGCCTGCCGGCATGGGCGATTTTGTGAACCTCTCCATTGTCGAAGACAACCAACGCCTGGCAAAGAGCGTGAAGGCCCGCTCCTGTGCTGCAGAAGTTGATTGTGAATTTGTATGGAACATGGAGGCGAGTGCCACGAGTGCGCGCAAGGCGTCCCTCTCCTTCGAAGGTCTCGAAGATGTCGTGGCCGCGGGTCTCCGCGTGTTCGTTGTCGTAGATGGCAGGACGTTCGAAGCCACGGACGGCAAGGCCATGGAAATTTCACTAGAGAAAAACGCCAAACCCGTGACGCTACGTGTTTCCAGGGAGAACGTGGCCGTAGCGGGGGCGGCGAAATTCTCGAATTTCCGCTTTGTGCAGCAGGGCTCGCTAGTCGGCGTGTCTTTCGATGCGGCGCCCGGCCTGGCGGGCAGCGAAGGCCGCGTTGACATCGTTTCGGTGAACGGAAAGGTTGTTGCAAGCGAACGGCTGGTGGCCCGTCGTGGCGAAAATACCGCTTACATCGCAACATCCGTTAAGGGACTCTACTTTGTACGGGTTCGCCTTGAAAATCAAGTCGGAATCCATAGAATTGTACTAAAATAGTACCTCTTTCTTTAGAAAAAAGATAGATTTGTAGCAGGCCCCTTCCTAAAAAAGGAGAATGTTATGAGTTGTGCCCGTCGTTTGCTGCCCCTTTTCGGTGTCGCTTTTTTTCTTGCGGCCTGCGGTGATGACAATGGCGAGAGTATCCTGGACGAGCTGATGCTTGCCGATTATGTGGTGGACGATGCCGACGGCCTCAAGGAATGCAACGAAGACCGTGATGGCATGACGGCCTACCTGAAGGATGCCGATTCTCTCTTGGTCTGCAAGAACGGAAACTGGATCGCGTATGATACGACTCGGTCTGGCGATGAAAAATCTTCCAGCAGTGCGGTGAGTTCTTCGTCCGATGGCGGAAGCGGGATTGAAGATGAGTTTATTACGGGCATGAGCCCGTTTGAAACCCTCACGGCAGTTTCTGTGCTGGAACTCGATGGCGAAACGCTCGAAGAGACGGGCCGCGTATACAGGGGATGGTCTACAGGCGGCCTCGGCGGTTATGAGGTGCATGGGGTGACGCTTGCTTCGCAATATGCTGCTGTCGAAATTAGCGGCAATTACCGCCTTGCGGTATCGGGCAGCGTGACAGACATTCCCGTCACCTTGAAAGCTTTGGTGGATTTCTCTGAAACCAGCTCGGTGAACGTGAACTTGCTGACGCATCTGGAATACGCGCGCGTGCGTAGCTTGGTGGCGTCGGGCAAGAGTGTCGCGGACGCGAGACAACGGGCGGAATCCGAAATCCTGGACGCTCTCGGCATTGAAGGCTCTGTCGAAAATTTCGGGGACCTGGATATTGCTTATTCCGATGACGGCAGCGCCATTCTGCTGGCTGTCGATGTAATCATGCAGGGCGATGCGAGCGACGTGCAGCTTCTGCTCCGGTTGAAAAATTTTGCGGGCGATATCGAACGCAAGGGCAAATGGAACGATTCGACGGTCAAGACAGAAATGGCGGATTGGGCGATGCAGGCGGATCTGGGCGGAAAGCTTATCGCGGTGCGCAAGAACATGGAAGCGTGGGGCTTGGACGAGGTTCCGAATTTTGAAAAGCACGTGCGCATGTTCTGGGCCAATGTCTTTGGACTTGGTAAATGCGATGCGAAAAATGAAGGTAAAAGAGTCGAGATTGCGAATGAGCTCAGCATCTACTATGGGTCGCGATACCGCTTCCTTTGCAGCGACGGCGAATGGGTCGCGGATATCAGGCTGGATTTCGAAGATTGGGAGGCTGTAGAAGATGGCTCTATCAGGTGGAGCGAAACCGGAGATTGCTACAAATACGATGAGTCCCTCGAAAAGTGGGTGGTTGCGACCCCGCGCGAATATATGCTCGGGCTGGGTGGCTGCACGGAAAAACGCAAAGGGTTGGTCCTGAAAAGCAACATGGACTATTCCTATTACATGTGCTCCGATATTGGCTGGAAGCGCGCATCGCAGCAGGATTACGATACTTACGGTCATGAGTGCGCATCGGATAACGAGGGCGAAGTCGCTCTGCTTGGCGACGAGGAATATACCACCTATTATATCTGCAAATCAGACGGCTGGGACGAAGCCCTGGAAATAGAGTATGATACCTATGGCCTGGACTGTGCTTCGAAAAATGTCGGTGATATTAAGTATGGAGTCGTGACGGGGAATGTGAGGTATTACTGCACGGCTAACGGCTGGGTGAATTTTGATGAATGGAACTGGGATATTCCTACGGAAAGCCGCTTAAGGCCGGATATAAGCTATGGCACCCTGACGGATTCTCGCGATGGACAAAAGTACAGGACAATCGTTGTCGGATCTCTGGAGTGGACGGCCCAGAATATGAACTATGCGCCTGTCGAGGGTAGCTACTGCTATGATGACAACGCTGATCATTGCAAGGTGGCGGGACGCCTGTATGACTGGCAAATTGCAGTGGACTCTGCATGCCCTGAGGGGTGGCATTTGCCTACCCAGGCGGAATATAAAACACTGGTAGATGCTATGGGAGGCTCGAGCAAGGTCGGCCCCAAGTTGAAAACGACTAGCGGTTGGAACGATGGATGGAGTGGTTCTGATTCTGTGGGGTTTGCTGGTATTCCGGCGGGCTACCGGTACAATTCCCATTCCTATGAAGAGGGGTACAGGACGGGATTCTGGACGAGCGAAAGAAAGGATATTCTGAGCTATGCTTATTTCCTTCCTTTGAACAATAGCAGTGTGATAAACTTTAGTTATGATAGTATTGATGACTATGCGTATTATGTCCGCTGCGTCAGGGAGGTCGAAGAATGACGGGTCGATTTTTTATGGATAGCTTTTTGAACAGGAGTTTCCGTATGGACAGGAAATTTGCCTTCTTGAAAACAGCGGTCGCGCTTTCTGCGATACTCCTCGCTGTGTCGCCGTGGGCGGCCGGAACGTCTAACCAGGAAGAGGAAGGGAAGGTCTATTGCGTAAAGCGGACCGGGTACGACGGCGAATACTACGTGCAGCTGTCGCAGCAACAGGCCGGCTATCAGCCTGCCGAAGGTGAAACATGCAGCGCTCTCTGGATTGGCCCTGAAGACGGAGGAGAGCAGGGAATTTACGAAACCTTGTATGAGCTTATCAACCAGGAGGATGCCCCTATCATGGGTCTCTTCTTGGCGTCGGATGTCGACTTCGGTGGCTATGACGAATCGCAGCAAAAGTGCAATCAGGAGTTCCGTCCGTTTGTTTTTGAAGGGGTAAGCGGTGCGATCATCATTAGGAGCAAGGACAGCAAGACATACACGGTGCGAGGTCTTTGCCGCATATCGGAATACTCCAGTGATTACGCTGCCTTTGTCGCAAGGAGGGATGGGGGCGAAATTACACTTGAGAATGTCAATTTCGAGGATGTCCATCTGGAGAATGATGAATACGCGGGACTTCTTATAAATGAAGCGTCTCAGGGCACTGCTTCGACTTTCGGGGTGGGTTCGTATGTATACACGAACGTTTCCGTGAAAGATGCCGTTATCAAGTCGTATTCCTTTGCTGGGGTCTTAGCTTCGCAGGCCGTGAATGTAAGTGTTTATAATTTCCAGGGCGAAAATATTTCCGTTTCGTCGGTGGCGACTGAAAATCCGAATGAATATGACCAAGTGATGATCGGCGGTCTCTTTGGAAAAGTGGATACGCTTGCTTCTATGGAAAGTGTCGTTGTCAAGAATTTGTCCGTAACGCATCATCGGGATGCGAAATTTAGCGATGGTCGGAATGAAAATGGACTTATCCTTGCTTCGATCGGGGGTCTTGTCGGCAAGGCTTCTGGAGGCACTTTTGCGAACGTGGCTATAGAAGGTCTTGAAGTTGCGGACCAGACCGAAGCGGGTGGAAGCCGAGTCGGTGGCCTTGTGGGTTATGCAGATCCTTTGCCGTTTGGCACTTCCGGCTATGCTATCCAGATGACCAATACTTTCACCGTGGGCGATATCCGCTGCGATGGCTCGACACCGTGCGAAATCGGGTTTGGAATAGGTTCTATGGCGTTGGGACAGAATCCTAGCCAATATGAGTGGCTCTTTAATTTCTATGCAAACTATCATTATTCCGATAATTCCGGTGACGCCGCCGGCTTTATGGGTGAAATTAGCAGCGATTTTCTTGCCAATCCAGAGACGGCTGCGAATGAATTCAATACCGAGGGCACGCTGACTCCAGACAGTCAGGCCACGGCTCCGCAACCTATGACTGTTGCCCGGGGCAATTTCCGCAATGCGGTCGGCGATCTCACGGCGGGTGTTTTCGATACGAGTTCCTATGTGGTACGGATCGAGGAAGAGGATGGCAGCGATGGCAGCGAGTTTATGAACGGAGTCATATCCAGTTCTGCCATGAAGTCGGCAAGTTTTGCCGCTGCGATGGACACCTACGGTCGGCGCTTCTTCACGGAAGTGTCCTATCTCTCGTGGCAATATGGCGACAAGCTTGCGACTCCCTATATTTCGGGCTTGCCGGGGTATGCTGACCAGAGTCAGGTCATTGTTGATGATGTTTGGGTCTACTTCTTGATGGATTGTGTCGAATCTGGCTGTCTCACCGAAAGTGAGGAGCGGATGCTTTCCAACTACGGCAACTATCGTATGAGCAATATTAATGAGAATCTCTTTAGGTTCGAAACGAATGATGGGCGCATCAACCAAAAGTGGGCCGAGTTCGCCTACGAACTGACGCAGGACAATCCTGATCGCGCTCCCGTATGTTGGGTGATGTCCAGGGGCAAGATCCCGTTTGCTGTGGATAATGTCTATACGCAGAGTCAAAACTATACGCTTTCTACCGATTGCAATGCGAATGCGGTTTCGGAAGCCGAGATTTTCCTTGGCGAAGGCGTGGATTACATGATGTCGCCCGTGACTGTCATGACATTCTCCAAGGATTCGGCGACGGGCACATTGACGGAAGTGAGCAGCATGGCTAGCGATGGAAGTGCCCCCATGTTCTTCGAAATTGGCCAGGTCATCTATATCTATTCCTCTACGCCGGCAATTACGGATGGCTCCAGGTTCAAGGGCTGGAAACTCCGTGCCGCACTTGCTCTCACGACTGATCAGGATGTCCTGCTTGAAAGGGCGAGGGCGGGCATTCTTGTCCCGTCGGACGAAAACGGCTATTTCGACCTGGGCTCGGTGAACGACGAACTTATGGAAGAATTTTTGAAAACGCCCGAAGGCAAGAAGGCGATGCAAGAAGATGAGGGCGAAATGAAACCCGTCGTTGCGGTGCTCATCTATCCCGAAGGCTTCGAGAAGGCGAACGGAATCACGGATTCCGGCGATTCGGGCAATGACGAGCCCGGTAAGGAAGGCGATGCTGAATTTGAATTGCTCGAAATCGTGAAGCCGCGAATCCTGAGTTCCGGCAACGCTATTCAGTTTGTCGCGCAAACGGGGAACTTTAGGTATGTGCAGGATTACCCCTTTATTGCCATCATGATAGAAAATGACGATGGCGAGCTGATCGTAAATGATACCATCTATAACGGAAGTTGGTGGCCCGAAGAGACGCGCTGGACCAAGTACCCGCTGGCATTCGGAAACTACCTGCTGACCGCGACAATCTTCAATGGCGATCAAAAGGCGACCTATATGCAGGATTTCGAGGTGAAGTCGACAATCGCGGAAGGCAAGGCCGATTCCTGGCACATGGTTTCGCTCTGGAATGTCGATTTCGATAGTTACAAGTGGTCGGATGATGGCATTTTCTACTGGTGGGACGAATCGAATGCTGCGGGAAAGTTCTGGCAGTATCAGGAACTTTCGCCCAAGGATTCCTTGGTACAGGGCCGCGGCTACTGGTACAATTCGCTTGACGGCAACGCTCTCAAGCTGAAGGATTCCGCATTCGTCGATGACCTGACCTGGAAACTGGACAGCGTGAACAGCGGTTGGAACCTTGTCTCGAATCCCTACGGCTGGTACCTGGATCTGGGTGTAGACGATGAGGAAGAAGAGGAGGAAGGGGACTACAATCAAGAAAATTCGTGTGACGAGAAGTGGGAATGGCTTGAACACGAAAGCCACATGGGTGGAAGGTTCGACAAGGAGTTCTACGAAAGCCAGAAGGGATGGGTTGAGGAATATTGCAGGAGCTTGTTGCCTGCCGTGGAATTCTGGCGCTGGAATCCGACAACCGGCAACTACGACCCGGCCAGAATTCTTGCTCCCTACGAGGCGGTGTGGGTGAAGGTGAACAAGCCCGACTCAATCTCCAAATGGGAACTTTCATCGGACCCCTACTTTGCTGACTCGCTCAATATGGATGGCGAAAATGTGCTTACGAAGTCGCTGAACAAGAAGTTCGTGCTTGCGAAAGCCGCCGGCAAGAGCGGATGGGCGCTGCAGGTGAAACTCTCCGATGCGCGGGGCAAGATGGATAACTGGAACGTGCTCGGCGCGGGCCGTGTCGCCTTGCGTTCCGAGGAGCCTCCTGCCGGCATGGGCAACCGCGTAAACCTTTCCATCGTGGAATCGGGCAAGCGGCTTGCGAAGAGCGTGAAGCTTGTTTCTGAAGGTACCTACGATTGGAATGTCGAACTCTCGGCGACCAGCGACCGCATGGGTTATCTCGAAATAGCAGGACTCGACGACCTTGCTTCGAAGGGCCTCTCCGTGTATGTGACGGTCGACGGCAAGACGGCGAAGATGGTCAATGGCACAGCCATGAAGGTGATGCTCTCTACGACGCCGAAGGTCGCGAATGTCCATGTGGGTGACGCCCCGAAGGCCGTGCTTGCGCGCACGCTTGATGGTCTCAAGGCTATGCAGTCCGGTACGACGCTCCAGGTGGGCTTCGATGCGGGATCAGGCCTCGTGGGTAGTGCCGTATGTGTGGATATCGTAGACCTGAAGGGACATGTGGTGCGCTCCGTTTCTACGAAGGCGCTTGCGGGGGCCAACAGCGTCGCCGTCGAAACGCCGAAGCCCGGTGTCTATATGCTCCGCGTCCGTGCGGGGAATGTGGGCGGAATGGGTCGCTTGATGGTGAAGTAGCAGAGTCCTGTTTTTGAAGGTGGTCTTTATGAAGACGCTCGTCGTTGTTGGTTTCGTATTAGCCCTTTCCCTGTTCTCCGGATGTTCTATATCGGGGAGCTACGGGCATGTGGAACAGTTCGAGATGGAGGCTCTCGCGTCGCCCGAATTGCGCGGTGCGGGAGGCTTTAGGGAACCCAACACGACAGCGACGCGCCTGACGGCGAATGTCCACATGGGAAACCCGGAGAAGGAACGGCTTTCCGGCATTGTCAACAAGAAGGGAAATTGTAGCAACCTTGCGGACTGCGAGGAATACAAGGATATCGAGGTCAATGAAAACGTGGATGCCACTTACAGGATGGGATTCCCTATTTTGACCGCTTCCCTGGATTTCGTGTACAAGCATAACCTGCTCATGCTGGGAGGGAGCGCCTCCATTGACAAGGGCGTGTTCGGCAACGCGTTTATGGGACTGAATACGAAGTATTTCGAAATCGGGGCTGCGGCGGGCTTGTGGATTCACCGACGCGAATTCACCTATTCGGGAACGGACTTTTTCTGCGTGCATTATTTCTTGGGCGGGGATGAGCTCGAGAAAGGTTCCTTTGAGTCTTCGACGAGTGTCGGGCAGGTGGCGGTCTATGGCGGTTTTGCCAGTGCCTATTATGGCCCGCTTTCCCTCAGTTTCTCGTTCAGCGTCTATCGCCCCGACCCGGCTTATCCGAATCGGTCCAACGACAATTTACAGGCGAAATTTGCGTTCCCGCGGGTGATGACGGAATATATTGTCGCGGGCTACAGGCTCAACGACAGTTGGGAATTCCGGGTGGGTGCGGCCAACACCTTCGGAGAATTTCCCGGTTGGCATTGGTCTGTCACGGGCGGCGTGAGCTACTATCCCAAGTAGTTGCTATCGGCCCGAGTGGTATATTTGAGACCACAAAAAAAGGAACCCATGCGGGTTCCTTTTTAGTTATTCTGTCGCGACAGTTGATTACTTGATAATCAGCATGCTGTCGTCCCAAGCCTCGTGCTTTTCGAGGCCGAGGAGGTTGGCCGTCGTTGCAGCGATGTTCGACAGGCCCCAGTCGCCTTCCTTGAGGGAAAGCTTGCCACCCGTTACGTTGTCGTAAAGGATGCAAGGAACCTTATTCAAGGTGTGGCTGGTCTTTGCCTTGAAGGTGCCGTCCTTGTTGACCTTCGGCATGCCGGTCTTCTTGTCGATTTCGTACATTTCGTCTGCGTTACCGTGGTCAGCCGTGATGATAGCGACACCGCCGAGGGCGTCGATCACCGGGAGGAGGCGTGCAAGTCCGATATCCACCGCTTCGATAGCCATCGTGGCAGCGCGGAAGGAGCCCGTGTGGCCCACCATGTCGCCGTTGGGGAAGTTGCAGCGGAGCGTCTGGTACTTGCCGCTCTTCAAGGCTTCAATCATGGCGTCGGTGATTTCGGCAGCCTTCATCCACGGGCGCTGTTCGAACGGAACCACGTCGGATTCGATTTCCAGGTAGGTTTCGCCGTCGAACTTGCTGGAACGGTTACCATTCCAGAAGTAGGTCACGTGGCCGTACTTCTGCGTTTCGGAGCAGGCAAACTGCTTCACGCCGGTTTCGGAAAGCCATTCGCCGCTGGTTTCCTTGATGGCCGGAGGCGGCACGAGGAAGCGGTTCGGGAGCTTGAGGTCGCCGTCGTACTGGAGCATGCCGGCGTAGCACACATGCGGGAAGCGCTTGCGGTCAAATTCGTTGAAGGATTCTTCTTCGAAGGCGCGGGTGATTTCGATGGCGCGGTCGCCACGGAAGTTGAAGAACACCACGGAGTCGCCGTCGTTGATGGTGCCGACCGGAGCTCCGTCCTTAGCAATCACGAACGGGGGCAAATCCTGGTCAATGGCCTTGGTTTCGCCGCGGAGAGTTTCGATAGCCTGCGTGGCGTTGTCGAAGTAGCGGCCTTCGCCGAGCACGTGGGTCTTCCAGCCGAGTTCCACCATCTTCCAGTTAGCGTTGTAACGGTCCATGGTAATCTGCATACGGCCACCGCCGCTAGCAATGCAGACGTCGAATTCCGGGCTGCGGAGTTCGTCCATGAACTTTTCGAACGGGCCGACGTAATCGAGTGCGGAAGTTTCCGGAACGTCACGGCCGTCGAGCAAGATGTGCACGCGGACCTTCTTGAGGCCTTCCTTCTTGGCCTGGGCGACCATGGCCTTCAGGTGAGAAATGTTGGAGTGGACGTTACCGTCGCTGAAGAGGCCGATGAAGTGGAGCACGGAACCGTGGTCACGCACGTTCGCGGCAATTTCCTTCCAGGCGTCGCGGCCGAAGATGTCGCCGGAGACGATTGCGTCCTGCACGAGGGCGGCACCCTGGTTGTACACCTGGCCCGCACCGATGGCGTTGTGGCCCACTTCGGAGTTACCCATGTCTTCGTTGGTCGGCATACCCACGGCGCGGCCGTGAGCCTTCAAAAGCACGTTCGGGTACATCTTGAAGAGGTTGTCGAGAGTCGGGGTGCGGGCGGCCTTGATGGCGTTGCCTTCGACCTTATCGGTGATACCAAAACCGTCCATCACGATGGTGACGACGGGTCCCTTGATACCGGGGAAGTTGGAAAGCTTCTTGAGCATAGTTTACTCCGTATTAATGTTTACGGCGCAAATATAGAAAATGCGCACTGCATAAGAGAAAACCCTCCCGCAACGGGGAGGGCTTTTGAAAAGCTTTTAGCAGTCGATTACTTGTAGTAAATGAGAGTCACGGAACCCTTGGTGTTGCTTTCGAACATGGGCTTCTTGATCATGACGGGGTAGGTCTTTCCATTTGCCACGACTTCGAGCCAGAGGCCGGAAGTAAGCTCCTCGTCATAGGCACGTGTTGATGCCTTGAACTTTTCGAGGCAGACGGGCTGGCCGGGGTTGGCGACTTCCGGCTGCAGGCCGGTGGTCTGGCTGTTGTCTTCGAACACGGAGACTCCGGCGCCCGGGACAAGAGATGCTTCCCTGCCGGAAATGTGCAAGGTGACATGCGGATTGTCTGCGAGACCCGTTTCGAAGTTGAGCGCATTCTGGGAACTACCCGTGGTGTTGGAAAGTTCGACTTCGTTTGCGGTCACCGGGGTGCAGGTTTCCGGTTCCGCAGCAGAAGATGATTCCGGTTCCGGTGCCTTGCATTCGCTTTCGTTACGCGTGAAGGTTAGCTGGTTGTAGGTGTTCGTGTAGGTAATAGTCTTGACCTTCGGATCGACCGTGTGCTTGGTGCTTGAGAATACGGTGATATAGAGGTTGAAAACTCCGCAGCTGCTAAGCTGTGAAAATTCAAAGAACTTCTGGGACAGGGAGATGCGATCGGTGGGTAAAACCTGGCCGTCGAGATTGATGGCGATGGGTTCCTGCATAATCTTTCCGTCGCCTGTGGGCTTGCCCACGGCAAAGTGCACGCTGTCGATGCGCGTCACCTGGTTCGTGTCGCCTTCGAATGCACCTTCGGAACTGAAGAAGTCCGGGTCGATTGTGATGACGCCGCTCAAAGAACCCTGCATGCCGTTCATTCCGGACATTACCGTAACGGAGGGCTCGTTGAACAGGACCGGATTTAGAGAGGATTCCTTGGGAAGTTCGACGGGCTTGGAGGACGAGGATCCCGGACCGACCGGGTTGTCTCCGCCTTCACCGCCGCAGGCAGTGAAACTGAAAAGAGTGGCGGCCGCAGTTAGGCCGAAAAGAATCTTTTTGGAGTTCATGAGTGTACCTCTGTTTGTTTTTCTTGAAAATAAACAAAAATAAGCCAAAATGCAAAGGGAAAAACGTAAAAAAAGGCGAAAAACAATAAAATGTGCTTAAAATCGCCATTAAAAGCCTTATTTTGACAATTGACGGCGCTTTCGGGTCAGCAGAGCCTTTCCGTGAGCCTTGTAAACCGTCTGATGCTCCTGTTGTTGCGGACGGCGGTCGCGAACGCCCCCGGTGCAGAAAGTACCCACACGTGCCCCTTCGCTCGGGTGATTGCCGTGTATATCAGGTTCCGCTGGAGCATCATGTAGTGGCTCGAATCGAGAATCACGATGACCGCCGGGTACTCGCTTCCCTGGCTCTTGTGGATGGTGCAGGCGTAGGCGAGCGCGAGCTGTTCCAGTTCGTCGCCCTCGTACTCGACGGTCTTGTCGTCGTAGAACACCGTCACCTTGTCGTCGCTCTTGTGTACCTTGAAGATTACGCCCACGTCGCCGTTGAACACGTTCTTGTCGTAGTTGTTCTTTATCTGCATCACCTTGTCGCCATCGCTCCAGGGGACTCCCATAATCCTGTGGCGGGCGACTCCGGGGTTCTGCAGTTCTTGCAGGAAGGCGTTCAGCTCGAAGATGCCGAGCGGGCCTTTGCGCATGGGGGAAAGGATTTGCAGGTCGGCCTTCTGGTCGATGTCGATTTTGCTCCGCACGCCCGTAGCGAGAAGCTCCGCGATAATCCGCTTTGCCTGCTCGGGTTCCTCGAACGGGATAAAATGGAAGTTCGGGCCGTCGATGGGCGAGGGGACTATGCCCTGGTTTATCTTCGCTGCCTTGTCGGCGATGTCGTTCCCGCCCGCCTGCCGGAATATGTGCTGCAGGCGCGTCGTCGGGATTTTCGGGCAACGGATGAGGTCGTTCAGCACGTTGCCCGGGCCCACGCTCGGGAGCTGGTCCGCATCGCCCACGAGCACAATGCGGGTCTTCGCGTGAATCGCCTCGAACAGCGCCGCCGCAAGCCAGGTATCGACCATACTGAACTCGTCGATGATGATGAGGTCGCAGGGTAGCTTGTTCTCGACATTGCGGTTGAATTTCTTTGTCGCAGGATCCATCTCGAGCATGCGGTGGATGGTGCGCGCCTTTATGCCGCAGAGGTCGCTCATGCGCTTGGCCGCACGGCCTGTGGGAGCGGCCAGGAATACGCTCTCGTCCATCTTCTGCGCGAGGTGGAGGATTCCCTTGAGGATGGTCGTCTTGCCGGTGCCGGGCCCGCCGGTGATAATCGATATGCGGTAGGCGAGCGCCATCTGGATAGCTTGCCGCTGGATGGGGTCGAACGCGAACTTGTGCTGGTGTTCCCAGTCCATGAGCGCCCGCTCGAAGCCCGCGGTGGGGAGCGCGTTGCCCGCAAGCCGGTACAGGATGTTGTCTGCAATGCTCTGTTCGGCGCGGAATATCGGCGGGTAAAAGCAGTCGTCGTCGACGCGCTTGATGCGTTCGCGTTCGCACAGGTAATCGAACTGCTGTATAAGCCCGTAGACGGCATCGTCGTCTTCCATCGGAATGCGCAGAATCCGGAAGGTCTTTTCGAGAAGGATATCCTTGGGGAGGTACACGTGCCCTTCGCTGAAACTCGATTCCTGCAGCACGTACATGAGGGCGGACTGCAGGCGCTTGGGACTCTCCTTCGGGATGCCGACCTTCATCGCGATTTCGTCGGCCTTCAGGAACCCGATGCCCCAGATTTCTTCGCAGAGCAGGTACGGGTTCTCGGTAATGCGGGCAATCGTTTCGGCGCCGAACTGGTTCCACAGGCGTTTCGCGACACTGCCCGCGATGCCGTGCCCGTACAGGAACAGCATCGTTTCCCTGCTGTGGCGGTTTGTTTGCCATGCGGCGAGGAAGGCTTCGACCTTCTTTGCCGGGAACCCCTTGATTTTTGCCTTGCGGAATATTTCGGGATGGTTGTCGAGGATGTCCGCGGTATCGTCGCCGAACACCTTCACAATTGCCTCTGCCGTCTTGGGGCCGATGCCGCGGAATATACCCGAGGCGAGGTATGCGCCGATATCGCTTTCCTGCGGGGCCGCGACCTTGTACGAGGTGCATTTGAACTGCCTGCCGTACTTGGGGTGGCGCCCCCATTCCCCTTCCATCAGGAGTCTTTCTCCGCTCCCCAAATCGGGAAAAGTCCCCGTCACCACGACGGGGGCTTTTTCGCCTTCCACGGTCACGCGGAAAACGGAAAAACCGCTATCGGCGCTGTGGAACGTGACGCTCTTGATGGTTCCTTCGAGCTGCAGAGGCTAGCGCTCCTTAATCCGGTTCGTAGTCGTTCTTCTTGTCGATTTCGCTATCCCACTTGTCGGGGTCGAACTGCTTGTTGGAGGCGAGCTTCTTGCCGCGCAGGCACAGGAGCGCACCGAGCACGGCAGCATTTTCGATGGCGAGCACGAGGGCAGTCTTGTAGTCAAGCCCGAATCCGAGCGGGGCACCCTTCAGGTTCTCGGGGCTCACCCACAGGATGTAATCGAAGCAGATGAACGCCATGAACATGCACGGGATAAGCGCAATCACGTAGTTCTTCTTCTTGCTGCGGAGGTAAACTGTTGCTACGCACAGGCTGCACACGGCCATGAGCTGGTTGCTCCAGCTGAAGTAGTTCCACAGGATATTGAAACCCTGCGGGTTCAGGTTGCTCCAGAAGATAATTACGAGGCAGATGGCGAACATCGGCACGGTAAGGAGCAGGCGCTTCTTCGGGTCGGTCTGGTCGATGCCGAAGAGTTCCGAAATCGTGAGGCGAAGGCTACGCAGGCTCGTGTCGCCGCTCGTAATCGCAAGGATGATGACTCCCACCACCACGAGGATGGAAATCGGGGCGAACGGGATGACGGTGGAGACGAGTACGCTCAATACCTTCACGCCGCCTGCTGCCATGAGTTCGGGTTGCATGTGGTAGATGAACATGCCGCCCGCGGCCCAGATCATGCCGATGAGGCCTTCGATAATCATCATGCCGTAGAACGTCTGGCGGCCAGTCTTCTCGGTCACTTCGGTGCGGGCCACGAGCGGGCTCTGCGTGCTATGGAATCCGCTGATGATGCCGCAGGCAATCGTCACGAAGAGCATCGGGATAATGGGCTGGTGTGCCGGATGCTGTGTGAAGTTTGAGGCGATGTCAGAGAGGTTGAATTCGCTAAGCACATTGAGGTGCGGCGCGATGCCGATCATGATTCCGAGGGAGGCGAGAATGAGCAAGCCGCCGAAAATCGGGTAGATGCGGCCGATAATCTTGTCGATGGGGAAGAATGTGCTTGCGAAGTAGTAGGCGAAAATCACGCCGACCGCTACCCAGAAGAGCGTGGGGGAGACTGCGGAGCCCGCGATGATGGGCGTGTTGATGAGTTGCGCCGGCGTGTTAGTGAATACAGCACCCACGAGGATGAGCGCGATGGAAATGAGCGCCATCACCACCTTCGAGGGGCCCTTGCCCAGGAACTTGCGCGAAAGTGCCGGCACATTGTAGCCGTTGTTGCGCATGCTTATCATGCCGCTGAAGTAGTCGTGCACCGCACCGCCCAATACGTTACCCAGCGGGAGGATGATGAACACGATGGCTCCGAACTTGATGCCGAGAATCACGCCGATGACAGGCCCGATACCCGCAATGTTCAGAAGCTGGATGAGCATGTTCTTCCAGTGCTTCATCGGGACGCGGTCAACGCCGTCGGGGTTAGCGAGTGCCGGAGTCTTGCGGTCGTCAGGGCCGAAGACATGTTCGACAAACTTTCCGTAGGTAAAGTATCCGCCAATCAGTATGGCGACACCGATAAGGAATGTAATCATGTTATGCCTTCTTGTTTGTTAAAAATCTATTCTTCGGACTGCTCGGCTTCCTGGCTCAGTTCCTGCTGGGCGTCGCTACTTGCTTCTTTTGTGGCTGCGTCCTTTTCTGCAGTCTCGTTTGCCTTCTCTTCGTTCTTTGCTCCGCGCACGTAGCCCTTGTCCTTCGCAATCTCATCCGGCGTCTTGTCTTCGCCGAATTGCTGGCGCAGGTAGAGGATGTTCGTCGTGAAGCTTGACTTGCCCGCATAATCGAATCCTGCGACCGGATGGAAGCTCTTGCCGAGCTGGAGAGCGATCGCGATGCCGAACTTGAATCCGTTATTGCCTTCGACAGAAATGTTCGGGTTGAGGGTCTGGCCGTAGTATGCGGAAGGATTACCGAAAGCGTCCTTCGCCTGGCAGGTCAGCTTGCCGGAAGATTCCATGGTCGCGGACTGGTAGCCGAGCGTCATCATGACTTCGAAGAAATTGAAGGGCTTGTATCCGATGACTACATCGAATGTTGTCGCCGAAATGTCAAGATCGAGCTGTCCGGTATAATCCTTGGGCTTGTAGCTGATGCTGCTGGAGTTGTATCCGAAGACGAGGCTCACGTCGAGGCCCTGGGCCGCCTTCGGGAGCATGTACTGGAACCACCTGCCAAAGCTGTATTGCAGGCCGAAACCGAGCAGGCTGAACCCGCGCAATTCGCTGATGGCGGGGAGCCACATCCCGCGAACGACGGCACGGGCATGGAACATGCTGACTCCGAGTTGCAGGTAAGGGTAGGTGAAGACTCCGAGACCGTTCAGGGTCTCGTTACCGTAAACGAAATTGTTCGTATTCAGCGGGTCTGCGGTCTTGTCCCAGTTGCTTCCGAAAATCGTGGGCACATCGCGCGTCTGGCCGAGAGCGTCCTTCTCCTTGAAAGTGCGGTCTTCGTCGTTAATGGGGATGAGGGCAATCGGCAATCCGAATTCGAAGGCGAGGCTCTGCGGCACATTCGCGCTTACATACCAGTTGCTGTTCAGCACGTTGCCGAGGTTCTCGATGATGGGTTTTACGTAACCGGGACGGTTGAATATGCGGGAATCTCCACCGGGGCGGTTTTCGAACGCGGCGATTGATTCGTAGATAGTTGCCCAGCCTTCGCCGTCTGCAGCAGATGCGATGGATGCGGCCCCTAGGAGAATTGCGATTGTGTACTTGGCAAACGTTTTCATACGCCGCCAAATCTAGCTAAAAGCGAGATGTCGGGCAACGGTGAATCCGGATTGGAGACTTAAAACTGATATTGGACGTTCATTCCGACAAAAACGAATGTCTGCCACATGTAGGAATCGAGATCGCAAAGTTCGCTTTCCTTGGTGTAGACATTCTTGAACCAGTTTTCGTAGATTTTGATGAACGGAACCATTGCAATGTTATCTGAAATAAAATACTTGATATTTGCGATAAGCCCGATACCGGATCCCATGAATTCGGCATCGTAAGCGTCTTCGCCTATGAAAGCCGAATTTTCGGTGGTTACTGCGGTGTAGGAATACGAAGCCCCGACTCCCACCTGGAAAAACTCCGGCCAGAAGAAGTTGTAGATGAACTCCATGCTGATTCGCCAGAGGAGGCTGCTTTCCTTGTGGGTTTCATCGGGGAATCCGTTGAGCGTCTGTTCGGATTCCCAGATTTGAAAGTTGAACGTGAGCGTGAATTCGCGGATGTTCGCGCCGATGGTGAAGTCGGGGTTCGCGAGAAACTCGAGTGCCGGAGCGTGGACAATTTCCTTTTGTCCCAATGTGTCCTTCATCGAAATAACGCGGTTGTTGAAGTCGCCTTTGGATGCGACTGCTCCAATGCCCGCGCTTACAAAATATGAACGCGGCCAGTCTCCATCCGCGAAGGCGGAGACGCCGACGAGCAGAATCAAAATGGCAACGAGTTTCTTCATGATTATTTTGCGTAGTAGAACATGGCGTCGATGCACTTCTTGGCGGCAACGCGAACCGATTCGTCAAGCTCGACATGCTCGGCTTTTTCGGGATGGCGGAGCGTCTCAAGGATGTTTTCGAGCGAGTTGCTCTTCATGTACTTGCACATGCTGCAGCTGCCGATAAAGCGCTTTTTCGGATGCTCGTATTGCATGCGGGCGTTGAGGCCGCATTCGGTGAGCAACAGGAACGGGGTCTCGTCGGGCTGTTCCTTGATGTAGTTCACCATTTGTCCCGTGCTTCCGACGTAGTCGCTCAGGAGGGCGACACCCGGGTGGCATTCGGGATGGCTTACCACTTTGAGCCCAGGATTCTGGCTGCGGAAAAAGTCGATAAGTTCGGAATCGTAGGTCTCGTGCACGTAGCAGCAGCCGTTGTGCAAAACGATTTCTTTCTTGATACCGCGCTTGTCGAGGTCGGCCTGGATGTTTTGGCCCATGAGCCTGTCGGGGACGAAAACGATCTTGTCCGTCGGGAGCCTCTCGATAATCTTCATCACGTTTCCACTCGTGACGCACACGTCGCAGGCGGCCTTCACGTCGGCGGTCGTGTTGATGTAGCAGACGAACGTGTGTTCCGGATATTTTTTGCGGAGTTCCCTGACTTCTTCTCCGGTGATGGAGTCGGCGAGGCTGCATCCGGTGAGCGGACCCGGGATGAGCACGTCCTTTTCGGGGTTGAGAATCTTGGCTGTTTCGCCCATGAAGCGCACGGCAGAAAACAGGATGGTCTTCTGCGTCACCTTGGTCGCGTCCTCGCTCAGCTTAAAGCTGTCGCCATTGTAGTCGGCGACGCCGAGGATGATTTCGGGGGCCACGTAGCTGTGCGCGAGGATGACCGTATCCTGGTCTTTTTTGCGCTCGTTGATTTCGTTGATCAGCGGGAGCATCTGCTCGCATTTTTCCTTGGTGTAGGTGCAGAGCACGGCTCCGGGCTGGATGGACTTGAGTCGGTTGTAGAGTTCGTCTGTCGTCATGGGAAATCTCCGCGCCAAAAATAAAAAAATAGGGGGCGCCTCTTGCGGCCATGGGTCAGTATCCGGCCCATTCCGCGCTGATGGAGGGGCTCGCTTTGCGGATTTTTTCGTCCTCGGGCGAATCCTTGCCGGGGGCGATGTCTCCGTTTTCGATTTTCGACTTGATTTCGTCGAAGGTCCGCGGCGGGACCGATTCGGGGGAACTGTCTCCCAGCACCTTGCACGGTGCGTTTTCGGATTCCTTCGCCTTGTCCTTCACCGGCGTGTATTCGCGGGCGGCGGGGACGGTGTAGAACTTGTCCTCTTCGGGGCACCAGGCGGTAAGGCACTTGCCGTAGCAACAGCCGGAATCGAGGCCGATAAATCCGGGACGGTTTACGAATCCCATCTTCGCCCAGTGTCCGAACACGACTGTCTTATCCCATTTCACCTGCTCGAACCATGGCTTGTCATTCCAGTTGCGGATGGAGAGCAGCACTTCGGGACTCATGTCCTCGAGTCGCGCCTTTCCCGGTTCGAGTCCCGCATGCACAAGGAGCGCGTGCGGCGTGTCGCGCCACAGGGGCCAGTTTTTCACGGTGTCGCGGATGAACTCCCACTGTTCGAGCGGGAGAGCCCTGAAACGTTTTTTTTGTTTCTCGGTCCAGGTTTCTTCGGGAGAATCCATCATGCGGATGAGGTGCTCCTCGTGGTTGCCTCGCACTGTCAATATGCCGAGCTTGAGGACCATCTGCATGGCACGCCACATGTCGGGGCCCTTGTTGATGATGTCGCCCGTTTGGTACAAAGTATCATTTTCGCGGACGAATCCGAATGCGTCGATGATGCGCTCGAGCTCGTCGGCACAGCCGTGCACGTCGCCGATGTAGAGGGTCCGCTTCATGCTACAGGTGAACCGCCTGCTTGAGCTTGTTCATCTCGTCGGCGGTCAGCTCACGGAATTCGCCTGCGGGCAGGTCGCCTAGCTGGATGTGGCTATAGCTTACGCGCTTGAGGTCGCGGATTTCGTAGCCGACGGCTCGCATCATGCGGCGGATTTCGCGGTTCTTGCCCTCGATGAGCACGAGCTCCGCAAATCCGTTTTCGAGATACACGTCGGTCGCAAAAGCGATTTCCTCGGTTGCTTCGGGATCGTCGGGGTCGCGGATGTCGACTCCGTCGACGAGCTTCTGCGCGGCAGATTCGGAAAGCGGACGGGTCGTCCACACATAGTAGCTGCGCGGAATTTCGTAGCTCGGGTGCGTGAGCCTGTGCAGGAGTTCTCCATCGTCGGTAAACAGCAGCAGGCCACGGCTCTGCAGGTCGAGTCGCCCCACGTACTTGAATCCCTGGTAGCCGGGAGGCAGGTAGTCATAGACGGTGCGGCGGCCCTGCGGGTCGTCCTTGGTGCAGACGCATCCGGCAGGCTTGTGGAAGGCGATGACCTTTGTCTTTTTGGGAAGGGTTGCCTTTTTGCCGTCGACGGTCACGGTGTCCGAAATCTCGTCTACCTGGTGTCCGAGGTCGGTAATCGTTTCTCCGTTCACTTGCACGCGCCTTTCCTGCACTAACGTATCGGCTGCGCGGCGGCTTGCGATTCCGCACAGGGAAATAAACTTGTTGATTCGCATCTAGGCTTCCTCGCCGTCCATCTGGATCTTGAGTTCTTTCAGTTTGCGCCAAAGGGTCGCGCGGCTGATTCCGAGGCGCTTGCAGACTTCCGTGCGGTTGCCGTTGCAGACGCTCAGCGCACGCAGGATGTGCCTGCGTTCCATCTCTTCGAGCGAGAGGATCTCGTCGGGGCCGTCGGAAGAGTCTGCGGTACTTTGGGGCGGTTGCCTGGAGGTGGAATCCGCATACGAAATGGCGAGACCCGTATTGGACGGGTTTGGCGAGTCCTCCGTAGCTTCGTTGCCTATGCCATCCTTCATGTGCGGAATGGCGACTGTTTTTTCGCGGGCTTCTTCCTGCACGTTTTCGGGCAAGTCCTCCAGGCGGATGACTCCGTTCTCGGAAAGGACTATCGCATGCTCCACGATGTTTTCGAGTTCACGGATATTGCCGGGGTAAGGGTATTTCGCGAGCGCGTATTGTGCGGCGGGCTCCACGTCGTGGATGTCCTTGCCGTGGGTTTCCTTGTACTTCAGGATGAAGTATTTTACGAGCGTGGGGATAAGCGGACGGCGTTCCCTCAGGGGCGGAAGCGAGAGGTGGAATGTGTTGAGCCTGTAGTAGAGGTCTTCGCGGAAGATGCCTTCTTCCATGGCGGCCTGCAAATCGCGGTTGGTGGCGGCGATGATGCGCACGTCTAGGTAGCGCGCTTCGGTTTCGCCTACGCGGCGGATTTCGTGATTCTGCAAGAAGCGCAAAAGCTTCACCTGGGTCGCGGCGGAAAGTTCGCCCACTTCGTCAAGGAACAGCGTGCCGCCGTTCGCGGATTCGAACAAACCTTTCTTGTCTACGGTGGAACCCGTATAGGAGCCTTTCTTGGCGCCGAACAGCTCGCTTTCCACCAGGTTCTCGGGTATCGCCCCGCAGTTGACTGCCACGAACGGATCGCTTGCCCGCTTGCTGTAGCGGTGGATGACGTTTGCGAGGAACTCCTTGCCCGAACCGGATTCGCCCGTGATGAGGACCGTGCTCGTGGTGGGCGCAATCTTGTATGCCGTCTTGAGGATTTTCCTCATTTCGGGGGTGTCGCCCAGGAGGCTGTCCAGCACCTGCGACTCCATCAGCTGGTTGGTCGTCTTGTTCTGGCGGAGAGTCTGGATTTTTTTGGTGGTGTCTTCAAGCTGCTCCACGGTTGCGGGTTTCATGATGAAACTGTTCGCACCGCGGTTGATAGCGCTTGTGGCCCCGGGCCAGTTCTTGTTGTCGCAGAGGACAAAAATCTCGATACCGGGCTTGCGTTCCTTGAGATAGCTCACCATGTCCATGTTGTCGAGCGTAAGGAACGGGACCTCGATGAAGGCGAGGTCTATGGGCGCGGCCTTGACCAGCGGCATCAAATTGTTCTTATCGTCACAGAAGGCTAGCTCTGTGTCGGGCAAAGTCCACGAACGTCGAATGTCGCTGATAAACTCCTTGTCGGAGTCGGCAATCAGGATATTCATCGGCATCGGTTACTGATGGCTCTTTATGATTTCTTCAATCTTTTCGCGGAAGGGCTGCAGTTCGAAGGGCTTGTTGAATGTGGCCGCGACATCGAAATGCTTGGCGGTAATCAGGTAGTCGTCCGCAGCGGTACGTCCGCCTGCGCTGACTGCGATTGTCCTGTCTCCCAAGCCCATACGGCGGAGGTCCAGGATGACTTCGTAGCCATCGACGTCCGGCATGATGATGTCGGTAACGATGACATCGTATTTCTTGTTCTGGTAGAGCACCTTGGCGTCCCTGCCGTTGCTCGCAGTTTCCACTTCGTAGCCCTTGGCTTCGAGGGCTGTCTTCATCATCAGGTTGAACTGCTCGTCGTCGTCAATGATCAGGATGGTGGACATGATGCATTCTCCGGTTGATCGTTTGCTATATCCCAATATAGATTAAATTTCGTGCCTTCGCCTAATGTTGTTTGCACTGTGAAATGCGCTTTGCCCTCTTTTAGGAGCCTGAGAGCCGAAGAAAGGCCGAGTCCGAGCCCTTCTCCCGGTGCCTTGGTGGTGAAAAACGGCGAAAAGATGCGCTCGAGCGTCCCGGAATCCATTCCCGTCCCCGTGTCGGCGATGGTGAATTTCGCATAAGTTCCCTTTTCGATGGCGTCCGAGAAGGGGAGAACAAGCGTGTTTTTCAGCGTTTCGCGTTCGAGTCTGAACGTGAGTGTCCCGCCGGTAGACTTCATCGCGAAGATGGCGTTGTTCGCGAGGTTTGTCAGGATTCGGTCGAGGGCGGCGGGCAATCCGCTTATCTTGAGGTCGGGATCTACGATTTCGGTGGAAATGTGGATGTTCGAGGGGAGCGTCAGCTGGAGCTTCTTTACGACATCCTCGATGATGAGGAAGGGCGAGAACACCATGGCTTCGGGTGCGGTTGTCGTCTTTTCGCGCAGGGCGTTCAGCATTTCGTTCAGGGAGTCCTTGGCGCGGTTCGCCGCCTTTGTCGCTTCGGCGATGAAGCTGTTTACCTTGCCGAGTTTCTCGTATTCCTTCTTGGGCACGGCGTCTTCGGGGATGCTCACGAGGATTTCCTGCGCGAGTTCGCTGAAGCCGATTTGCGAACCGAGGATGTTCTTGTAGTCGTGGGCGAAGGCGCCGCACATGGTTCCGAGTTCTTCGAGTCTCGAGTGGATGTTTTTCTGTTCTCGCAGCAGGTCCCTTTCGCGTTCGAGCCTGCGCTGCTCGGTCAGATCTTGCTTGAGCCCGATAATCTTGTAGGGCTTCTGGTTCGCGATGATGGGGATGAACTGGTTCCTGTAAATGAAAATGGTTTTGTGGTTGTGGATCCGGTTGTTGGCCTCTTCTTCGCTAATCTCGTTGTGGTCCTCGTCCTCGTAGCTTGTGTAGATGCTGGGAATCCCGAGTTCGCGGGCCTGTTTCTCGTAGCTTGAAATCTTGTCGGAATTATCCGTCGTCTGGATCTGGTTGCCGCGGTGCTTGATGTCCGTGATGTTCTGGGTCATGTAGACGCCCTGCTCGTTTTTGGACCAGAACTGGAAGGGAAGCGCGTTGATGAGGGCGAGACTCAGGTTGTTCTGCTCCTTGAATTTTTTCTCGGAACTGTCGAGGCGGTCCTGGTAGCGGATGAGATCCTGCTTGTAGTCGGCGAACTGCTTGTTGTATGATTCGATTCGCTGCCTGTAGATGAGCGAGTTGGATTGGTCGCTGAGCAGTATCATCCACATGTAGGTGGTGAGGGTCACCCGAACTTTGAAAAGCGAAATGAAGAACGTGTGGCGCTCGTCGTTGATGACGACGTCCTTGGTTTCTTCACGGATTTCGATGTCGTATTTGATGTCCGGGATGAGATCCTGGATACGGCAGAGGTTCATTTCGGATTCGGATTTCTTAAAAAGAAGTTGTGCGGCCGGGTTGCTGTCGACGATTTTTCCGTCGGGAAGAAAATGGATGGTGGAATCGCTCAGCTGCGCTTCAAGGTTCTTGAGAAGCCAATGTGAACTCTTGTTCTTGAAAGAGATGGATGTGAAGTACTGGCAGCAGAGGATCGTGAGTATGACTGTCGAATACTGGTGCCATTGCAGGAACACGGGGAAGTGCCCGTCTACATTGAACGAGAACGAGATGGGAATGAGAAAATCCATGAAGAACGAGATGACGACGAAGAAGATGAAACTTGCCACCATGTAGAACCGTATTTGCGCGGCGTCCTTGTCGCTGGTCTGCATGCTGCTGCGGAGCATCTTGTATAGCGAAAGCATCGTTTCCGGGAACACGAAAAGGAAGAACAGGATGGAATAGGAAATAAAGAAGGGATACTTGTGGAACGGCCTCATGCCAAAGACGGAGAAATCCGTGATGATGGATGGCTTGATGCAGAAGATAACCGTGACGGCGATAGCGCTTGCGCCACCGATGGCGTTGAGGAGCCTCCAGAAGTTCGAACGCTTGATGGTGAGGTTCTGTTCGCAAATGTGGTAGACGGCGTTTCCGAGCTGAACCCAGGCGATTGCCTGAAGGCCGAACGTGATCTTTGCGCCGATTCCGATATTTGGACCGCTGAAGAACATGTTCCCGATAAGGCTGCCGGTATTCCAGTGGACGCAGATGAGCAGCAGCTGGTAGATGGGCTTCGGGAACTGCTTGATGCGCACCTTCTGTCCCAGCATGTAGGGAATCAGGAAGGTGAGCAGAAGGGCGATAGCCGACAGGATGGTGCTGATGGGGGAACTTGAATAGAGTATTTCCGGCATGTCTGTCAACCTGTCGCTACGTTTTTACTTTGTCCGCTTGATTCCGAAGGTTTCCGTCTTGTCGTAAGAATTCGACGTGTCGAAGCGTTCCTTCGTTTTCATGTCCAGATCCGGGTTGGGAAGGAACTTGCATTCCAGTTCGGCCTTGTAAATATAGGCTCCCGTTCCGACGGCCCGGCCCTGCTGTGACTTTACGCCTCCGGCAGGCGAGTTGACCCATTCTACAAAGAACGTCACCTTGTTGTTCGTGGAGAAGTATTCATCGGAATTGACGGTGTAGGTGCCGGAAGCGCGGTTCACGTAGCTTCCGAGATTCGTGTAGATGGGAATGTTGTATTTGACCTTGAGGCTTCTCCAGTAGGCCGGCTCGTTCAGCGCTCCGCCACGCGGGACGGTCAGGTCCATGGTCCAGACGACGCCGGTGAGCGGAGTGACTGTTGTGTCTATTCCGGTTTCTACGACAACTCCGTTTTCGATGCGGTCAAGTTTGTGGTTGCTCGGATTGACAATGTAGAGGTTCAACGTCTTTGTAGAATTGATGAGCGAAGCGGCCTGCGAGCTGATGTCGGCAACCTGCTTTTCGAGGTGGATATCGAACTTGATCTTCGGCTTGCCTTCGCCGCCGACGGTCACCTTTGGATTGCGTTCGGCGGGGCGGTTGCCGTTCTTGTCCGCGAATGCGCTTGCCGTATTGGGCGCAAAATTGATACGGTCGCCTTCCATGACCGCGGCCACGGCGTCGGCGGTGTAGAGCGCGTTCAGCATGGTCTTGCCCGAGGGGAGCCCGAATCCGGCAATGTCTATTTTCGCGATGTTCATGTTGCCGCGTTCGCGCACGTAGAGGATCGCTGCGGAATCGACGATGACGAGCGGCTCGCTTATGTATACGTTTAGCACTTCGTAGGTATTGGAAGAAGAGAGCGAAGCCGATACGAACACAGGGCCCGCCAGGTCTTCGGCAAGCACGGATTCCGTCTCGTAGGCGGCACCGTCACCCAGGTGTTCGATAATCATGCCCGCGCCTTCGACTTCGCGGCCGTTCAGAAGCCCTTCGAAGTTTCCGTTGGTGTTGCCGAGCGCAAAAGGAATCACGAGGTCGAACGAACTTGACATCTGGTCCGTGTTCAGCTGGAATTGCGTCTTGCGGACGACGAGCGTCTCGGGGGCGGCGCTGCCGAAGATGATGGAGATGGAATCCGGGAAGTGCTTCGAATCGACCGTCTGCGAGAACCTGATGTCGACGTGTTCGGCAAGCCCGTCCTGGTTCAAGTCGGAGATGCTTGCATAAGTCATGGGAATCGGACGGATCTTCAGGAGAACGTCGACAACCTTCGGGGTGCAGGGGCCGATTCCGTTACCGGCGAGGTCGCGGATGGTGGCTGTCGGCGACAGCTCCGCCTTCATGCCTTCCTTGACGAGCGAACCGCCTCCGGCGTCGAAGTCAATTTCGAATTCCCAAATGTTCAAGTCCTTGTTGTAGGGTTTGACGCCTTTCACGTGGGCCGCAATGTCGTTGTGATCTATCCGGAGAGGCCATTCGGGTGAAGGTTCCTTCACAGGTTCGCTGAACTGGATGTAGACGAAATCGCTTGTGGCTTCGGGCAGGCGTTCCAACACAGAAACCGATACCAGGTTGGGTGGAATGCCATCCTTGTAGAAGTCGACCGATTCCTTCTTGCCGTCCTTCGTGTTGCTCACAAGCGTGATGCTTCCTTCGGGGTTTGTGTTCACGGTGGCGCCCGTGAGGTTTGCGCCCACGACGATGTCCTTGCCGTTCTGCGAAATCAGGTTGGTGCTGGTGATGGTATCTCTGCCGTACACGAACTTGATGGAATTGAACGACTGGTTCTCGGCCGTGATGTATTCGTTCGAAAGCGTAATATTGAGCGCGTCGGGAATGTCGTCGCAGTCGGAGTCGACCATCTTCGCTTCTTCGATGATGGGCCATGGCGGCAGGTCTTCGATGATGAGCACTGCCTTTGCGGGAATATAGTTGAATTTGGAGGTGTTGTTCCCGATGGCCTTCAAGATAGTCGTTGTCGCCTTGTCAGAAGAAAGGTAGAATTCGGCTTCGCCCTTGATGATGTCGATTTTTTCGACGGGAATCGTTGAATTGAGGGACGTGTAGAATTTTGCGAATCCCGTTTCCGAAGAAAGGAGAACGCTTATGGGGTCTACGTTGAGTAGCGCCATGTTGCTGTCCAGAAGCTGCAACTTGACCTTGACCATTTTCCCGGTATAGGCGTGCACCGTGTCGACGGTAAATTTCAGGTGGCGGATTTCAGGAGGAACCATGATGGAGTCTATTTCCACGTTGCTGCGGACGACGGCGCAGGCGCAATCGTAGCTGCCGTTCTGGTTCGCTGCGCGGTTGTGCCAGCTGACCCATTCCATGTAGTTGTTGCCGTAGACAAGTGTCGTGTCGATTTTGAACTGGAAGGCGTCTTTGCGGTTTGCCGGATCGTATGCCGTGTGGTTGAAATAGGAACTGCCGTTCATCTCGAATTCATCGAGCATGCCGGTCGGGGTCACCTTGCTCATTCCGCTGTAGGTGGCGCCGTAGTCTTCCTGTTCCACGGAGTAGTGCGGAGATACGAACGGGCTGTCGAAATTGAGCGTTATGGTACGGTTGAGCTGCGGCCCCGTTTCGGGCGTGTAGTCCGGGGCGTAACCGTAGATGTACTTGCCGTGATAGTAGGCCGTGACGTAAGGCGTCTTTCGGAAGGCCTTTTCCTTTACACCATTTATGGTTTCGATGTACATGGTGGAATTGGATTCTTCCTTGTACAAGGGGCCTCGGGTCAGGTCTATGCCTTCGAACATTTCTGGATCGTCGGAGCCCGTATGTGGCCTGAAGGACCAGCTGTTTTCCAGGCTTCCGTAGGAGGGCTGAACCTTGAATTCAAAGAAGTAGCTGCCGGAAACGGCGAGGTTGCCTTCGATATGGACCTGCGTGTAATATCCGCTTTCGGTCGTTCCGCTCGGTGTCGTTGCCGTATAGGCTACGGGGGCTTCGAAATTCATCGTGGGCCATCCGACCGATTGCCCCGTTCCGTCCCAAATGGACCTGTTGTCGCTGCCTCCGGTGACGGCGACCGGGAAATAGAATCTCAGGTCGAGATCCTGGTATGGCATCGTATCCCTGTTTGTGACAATCACCAGGAAGGTGTTGCATTGCTTCCAGTCGGAACTGCTGGAGCAACCGTTCTTGTTGAGAGGCTTCACGTAGATGTCCATCTCGACTGTCGTGGCGTATTCTTCGGTCGTGAAAGAGAATTCGCTTGACGTCGTGGCTCCCGAAGATACGGAGAAGTAGTACTTGGTGCCAGCCTGAAGGTTGGTGAGCGTCGCTTCGTGGAAGAGGACTGCGCCGCCTTCTGCCGCTTTGGACTGGGTGTAGGCTCCCGGAGCCGTTCCGAAATTCACGACTCCATTCATGCGGTCGCTCGACCACCAGTAAATCTTTGCGCTCCGGTTGTCGACTTGGCAGATGGTGACCCCGCTGATGGATGTCGTGGCAGGGGTCATGGTGAACTTGTACCACTGGCCGTGATTGTTGTCGGTTGTGAGATTCCTTCTCGTGTCCATGCCTTCGAGGAAGAAGTAGTAGGTCTTCCCCGGGGTGAGCCCGGTGAGTGTGACAGCCCCGCCCTTTGTGGCCGTGTTCTGTTGAACGGACTTGACGGTTGTCTCGTCGGGAACTTCGCTGTAGAATACGGTTACGAGTGCGACTTCGTTGGCGTCCCAGCTCACGATGGCTTCGGTGTCCGAAATCGGTGTGCCGGCGATGTTGCTGAACAGCGGACCATCCATGTCGGGCGGGAGAGTCTGGGCAAGGCTCTGGGCCGGGAACAGGAACTGCGCCGTGAAGTCGATGCAGGTTTCGGTCGAGGTGTATTTGCTCCAGTCTTCGATCAGTGTCTTGTTCGGGTCACGGGCTCCCATCAGGGCGCCTACGGGGCATTTATAGTCGTACGGCATGCCGCCTGCGTTGTAGCCGTCGGGGTTCGAGGCGCGGTTGTGGGGGTGTTGCGGGTTCTTGTCCCCGGTTCCCATAAGGAATGAAATATCCCACGGGTTTGCGCCCAGAATGAAGTACATGTTGTCGAGTGCCACTTTCAGATAGCGCTCGTCGCCGGTGAGTTCGTACATCAAGAAAATGGAAACGGCGGTTCCCATGTTGTAGCGCATCACGCCCCAGTCAAAGCTGGTCCACACCAGGTTATACGGGGTGATTACGTGCAGGTTGCTTGGGCCTTCGTGCGGGTCGCCGCTGCCAATGCCAGGGTTGGTGAGCACCAGGGAGTCGCCCTCGTTGGTACTTACATCGATCAGTTTCCTGAACGTCGCCATGGTTCGCATCGAGAGGGTGTCGCGTTCCAGTTCGCTAAGGCCGTATTCTGCAGAAATCGTCGGGCTGTTCAAAATCAACCGCTGCATCGCAAAAAGCACATACGAATGGACGTTCTGGTAGTCTGTCGCCCAGCCGCCCGGCGTAAATCCGCTTGGATTCCCGAGGAATCCGCCCTTGAAGTAGTCGAGGTTGTACCTGTAGGAATTTGCGTTGTTGTATATGGCCGGGTTCTTGTAAAGGTCGTATTGGTAGGTCGTATCCTTGGTGGCATACCAGAGGGCGAATGCGGCTGCGGCGCCGTCGTCGTTCAGGGGGCCACCACCCGTATAGAACTGGTTGTAGTAATTGCCGCTCGTGATGCGCTTTTCTGCATAGGCAACCTTGAAAACGTTCTTGTAGATGTCTTCTGCCGCAGCGAGAAGGGAATCCGAATAGGCTGCATCGTAGACCTTGTATCCGACGGCCACGTTTGCAAGCGCAGCGGCGAAGATACCCGCGGTATTGGCACCGATTTTCTTGGTTACATCGCGGTCGGGGCCTCCCTTGGCCGGGGATTGTGCGTCCTGGCGTTCAGGCCTGTCCCAGTACGCATGGTCAGGATCGGCGACGCCCACGGAATGGTACATGTCGCCTTGGGCAATCACGCCGTCCGCCTTGGATGCGTTGTAAAGCTTGAGAATGTAGTCCGTTCCGATTTTTGCTTCGTAGAGGATGTCGGGAATGCCGTCGGTGAACACGGTATCCGCATAGGAATTGCCGTAGCGGTCTTCGGCCTTGTCCTGATAGGTGAGGTAGACCATTGAAAGCACATACGCCGCGTAGCCCAGGGTTTCCGAGACCTTGAAGTGGTCTCCGCAGTCGTGCCATCCGCCGGTGAGGTCGTGCCCGATTGCAGAACCGTCCTTCAGGTGGCATGCCCCGTGGAAATGCGACTTGGTGTCGCCGCACCGCTGGATGCCAAAGAACATCAGCGATTTTTCCAGAATGGCGTTGAATATCGATGGGTGGATAAGGAAGTGGGCCGAGGTGTCGTTCCCGACAACAAGGTAGTATTCTCCCATGGAGGTAAGCGTCGTGAAGTCCGCTCGGTACAGGTTTTCTCTGGCAGAACTTATGGAATCCAGAGACCCGAATTCGTACACGCTTGCGATGGAATTGAAGGCGCCATTGATCCAGATATTGGGCTTTACGGCGTTCTGCTTGATAAGAGAAAGGCTGCCGTTCGAAACTTCCGTGTTGGTATTTGCGTCGATTACCTTGAAGGTCATGTTCGTCGGGTCGGCGACATAGGCGTACTTGTAATCCTGGGGCCTAAATCCGCTTTGGTTCAAACGGATAGGCCTACGGTTGTACACGTTCAGCGAGTCGAGGTATCGACGCTCGTGGACCTTGTCGGTACGGTCGATTACCGGGAGCTGCTCCATGGCGTTCACGCACAGCGCATCTCCCAGTATAAACAAAACAGCCAACAGTCTTTTCAAATACGTCATGTCAAATTCTCTTCCTAAGATAATTGTTCAGCACGAGGCGTCACTTCTTGACTCGTTTGAAACCGAAGGTCTTCGTCGTGTTGTCGTTCGCCTTGATGACGTCGCCCTTTTCGTAGTCGAGGTCATCTCCCGAACCGGATTCCGCAACGTAGGTTGCCTTGGATTCAAAATCAAACTTCGCAATGTAGGCACCAGTGCCGAGCCTGCGGCCGGTCTTGCTTGCCGGGGAACCGTTGGGCGCAAGCCATTCGAGGTTCAGGTGCAGCACGCCGTCTTCCGAAATCTTGTCGCGACCGATGTCGTCGAGGTCGATTCGGATATCTTGGTTCGCGATGAACTGCCCGAGGTTGTCGTAGACGTTCATCGTGAAGCGGATGTCGAAATCGAAGATAGGCTTGCCGAAGTCGTCGGTCTGGAGAGCCGACGGCATGGTGATATCCACGAAGAACTGCGGGCCCGCATGCTTGTAGGTATTGGTGTCAAGCACGATGGCGGTCGCCGAAAGCTTATTGTCGTTCAGGTTGAGCAGGGTTTCCGTCCCGTTCGAGTTCTTGACGGTGATGCGGAAGATGTCGCCTTCCTTCACGGGGACATCGGCGTAGGGCATTTCCTTGGACGGAGTGGTGATATTGCTTGCGAGCGTCACCTTGAACTTCGTCTTCTCGGCAGCATCACCACCAACGATAACCCACGGGTTGTTGATGGTGGGGTAGTTGCCCGCCTTGTCCTTGTAGCGAGAAAGTTCCTTGAGAGGCACGAGCCTAATGAAGTCGCCCACGCGGACGGCGCCTTCGGATTCGTCCGTGTAGCCGAACGTCTCCTTGGTCTCGTTCTTCGTGGTCACCGAGATCGGCTTGAGGTAGATTCCTTCCTGCGAGCCGCGCTTCCTTTCGATGTATTCGAGGACTGGGTTGTCGATGCTCTGGAGCGGTTCAGACATGGTCGCCTCGAGGAACTCGTAAGAGCTTACGGAACTCTTGGTCGCCTTTATGATGATGGGCGGGCAGTTGTCGATGAGCGTTGCCCGTGTTGCATCCAGCAGGCTTTCGAGAGATCCCTTGCGCGGGAGGATAGCTCCGTTGCCGCCACTAGAACCGTAGGTCATGTTCTTGTACAGGCCGTCCGGAATCGCAATCCTGATGGCGCTATGCTCGGTCTGTGCCGAGTCCCAGCCCACGGTGTCAATTTTCGGAATGAACGAAGAATCCTGCGATGTCTGGTACTGGTCGCATTTCTGCGAGACTGTAGAAGAAAGCGTGTCGATATGGTCAACCGTGCATTGGTCGACAACGGTCTGTTCCGCATCGAGGTAGGTGCAGGTGAAAACCGTGTCTGTGACGTAGGTCGTCACGTCCTTGAAACTGATGCAGGTCTTCTTGACGGTTCCCTTTATCCAGGTTCCGTTGGCAGAGTCCAGCTTTGTTATGGCGACAGGAGTCTTTTCGCCATAGACCGTATCGAGGGCCCATCCGCCGGCGGGCGTGGTGAACGGCGTGTAGACGGCGGGGCTGCCCCAGTACACGTCGATCGTGTCGGGAATGTTCTTGTCGCGGAGCAGTTTCACGAACTCGATGTAGATGGAGTCGGGCTGGCCGTCGCCTTCGACATCGAAGATCCTTGCGTAATGCACGGGCACGGGTCGGGTCGATTCTGTCACCGTAATCGGTTCGCAGGAGGCGAGCGCGTTAGTGGACATGTCGTTCACCTGGAAGGATCCGGCAATTTGTGTGCGGAACCCGGGCTTGATCAGGTCCCCGTTCGTGTTGCCTTCGATGACATAGAGCCAGCTCTTGCCGTCGTCGCTGGATGTTGCCGAAATGACGCGGATGCCGGCCTGCACGACTTCGGATGTGCCGTCGTAAACCTCAAGGGGCCATTCCGTCTTTGAACCTAGGTTGATAGGTTCCGAGAACGAAACCTTGAGCGTGTCGCGTTCGTTTTCGTGGTTCTCGTTTTCCAGAATGGAAACGCTCACGAGCTTCGGCTTGATGGCGTCGGTAATGGCTACGGTCGCCGTCTGGGCCTTCCCGTTTTCGCGCAAGTAGACGGTGACGTTACCCTTCGGGTTCGCGATGCTGACGAGCGAGTCGGAAAGGGGGAAGGAGGCTGTCGCACCCGTCACGGTGGAAGACGGAGTCAGCACGAAGGAATTGCCTGCGAATGTCGCGGTGGAATCGAGCGAGACCATCACGCTGTCGAGGATAATCTTGGTGCCATCGAACTGGCTTCCGCTGAATTCGATATTGAGGCTCATGTCATTTACGGGTGCGCCGGTCATGGAGCAGACTTCGCTTGTAAAGAGAGCCTTCTTGGGGTCGGGCCGGGTCGGCTGCGAGTAGAACCAGACGGAGTCGCGTTCTTCTTCGTCGGCCGGGTCTTGGTACTTGACCCAGATGGTGTCGCCACCGAGGAAGTGGATGTTGGGGTAGGCGTCTTCGCTCGAACTTGCCTTGAGCCAGTCGCCGGAGAAGTAGCCCAGGGCCTCATTATCGCGCCTGAGAATGACTTCGATAGAGTCCCCGGTGCGCGAATTGAAAACCTTCACGGGCATAGTCTCGTTGTTGCGGCTGTCCTTGTCGCGCAGCTGAATCTGGAACTGAAGGGAACCGTCTGTCTTGGCGGGGCTCGTTACCGAGTTCCCGTCCTTCTGTACAAGCAACAGCGAGCCCTGGGTGCGGTCGCCCTTGCTGAACTGCACGTAGTAGGTGCGGTTCACGAACGCGCATCCGCCATTTTCTTGGCATTCAGCACATTCGGGGTTCGGACCCGCGAACACGGTCACGTCCACCTTGTTGGTGCCGATGGTCATCTTGGCCGGGATGTCCAGGTCGAACTTGCCGGTCTCGTAGTTGTAGACGGCCGCCTTCGCGAGTTGTTCCTTGGTGAGCGCCACGCCGTTCACCCAGATGCTGTTCACGTAGCCGCTTTCCGAAATCAGTGCCGTGCCGCGCAGGTGCATGACGCTTGTCGCCGTGTCGATTCGCACATAGGAACCGTTGGACACGTTGAACGGAGCGTCGAACGCTACGGTCATGTCGTAGTGGGCGCGCTTGGTGGTCATTTCCTTGTAGGAGGGGCTGAAGCCCGATATGAACTCGTCCTTGCGGTAGACTACGATGTAGGGGTTGACAGGTGCCTGCTCGAAGTCGCCCTGGTCCTTGTCCCATGCGGGAACGCCATCGTAGTCGGCCCCGTCGTCGTCGCGCTTGTGGGCCGCCCAAGACCAGTCGGGAGAGTTGCCGCCGGTCACGAGGCGCTTCTTGCCCGGAGTGCGGAGCGTTTCGCACATGTTGTTCTGGTAAATGCCGCTGGAGAAACCGATGTCGATACGCATGCGCGATGACGATTTGATGGTCGTGCCGCCCAGCGGAATCGGGATGTACCAGTCGTATTCGCCCGTTGCCGGGTTGTAGGTGTCTTCAAGTTTTACCGGCACGGCATGTCTCAGGTAGTAGCGTATGGAATCGTCGACATTCTCGCCTCTTTCGTTCACGCAGGGCCTGTTGAAGCCCGCTTCGTCATAGGCCTGGCAAATGTCGGAATCCACCAGCAGGGGGCAGGTTCCCGGTTGGTTGTTCTGGCCGGGGACGGCCTCGATTTCTTCGGGCTTTGCTGTCACGTAGAATCTAAGGGTCAGTTCGTTGAACGCGCGGTCCTCGTTGTTGGTGAGGTTCAGGTTCAGGAAATCCATCCCGCCGAACTCGTACTGGTACACGCTTACGTCGAAGTCGTAGTGCGTCACGGGAGTAGTAAACTTGAGCGGCATGCCGTTGTCGTCGGTACAGCGCTGCACCCCGTTGCTTTCTACGCAGTAGTAGTAGGTCGTCTTTTCCTTGAGCTTGCCAATCTTCACGTAGTGGAAGCTGGTCGGGATTCCCGAAACATCCGCGTTGCCGTCGATGTCGCAGGTGCCCCTCGGGGTCGTGGGACAGGTCATCTTGTCGTAGCTCGTGAGTGTCGTATCCCAGTAGACCTTGGATTCGTACTGGCCGTTGGGTGTGTACCACATGATTTCGGCGCTGTCGGAACTCAGGTTGCAGACCTTCACGTTCTGGATGTCGGCCGGGGCCGGCGGGCTCACGAGGGTCGTGAACGAGAACGGGGTCGTGGTGCTGTCGACGAGCCACTTGGTGGCGTACGCTTCGCTCCTGATGTTAATCGCGATGACCTTGAAGTAGTAGGTTGTGCCGTTCTGGAGCCCCGTCAGGTGGATCTCGTGCTTTACGCCGTTGACGGTATCCTTCGCGGGAATGTTGAACGGACCGGTTTCACTGGTGCTGTAGAGAATCATGGCGGGGCCGCGCATGTCCTGGGAAATCTTTACGATGGCAGAATCGTAGCCCACGTAACGGATTTCCACGTTAATCTGGGAGGGGGCGCGGTTGCGGTCTTCTTCGCGGACGGCAACGGCGCTCGAAGCCACGAACATGGCCGTAGCGTCGATACAGGTTTCGGAAAGGTGGTAGTCTTCCCAGCTGAGCGTCGAGGGCGACCAGGCGTTCTCGACGCCGGGGGTCACGCCGCCGAACAGGGCGCCCGTGGGCGGGTTGTACTTGTAGCCAGCACCCGGCATGTTCTTGCCTTCGGGGTTCGATGCACGGTGGTGCGGGTGGGCGTCGTTCTTGTCGCCCACGCCCAGCAAGAAGGAAACATCCCAGGGGTTCACGCCGAGCATGTAGTTGAGCTGGTTTATACCGAGTTGCTTCATGGCGGCGGAGTTCCAGTTCTGCATGCCCTTCTGCGGCAGGTTGATGCCTTCCAGGTCCTTGGTCACGTCGGAGTAGGCGAGCACTTCAAAGATATTGCCCGCCTGGTAGCGGTTGTAAATCCAGGTTTGGTCAGTCTGCATGTTGTACCACAGGTCGCCGAACGAGACTGGGGTCGGGCCGTTCAGGGTCGGGATGGTGACACTCTGGGAACCGCTTCCGCTCAGGTAGCTGATGTTGGTGCCGAGAATCAAGGCGACATTTTCGGCGTAGGTCAGGCGGGTCTTGTCGTCGATGCCGTACTTGAGGCCCGTTTCCTTGTCGCGCAAAAGCATCTTATAGAAGCCGTAGAGCGTGTAGGTGTAGGCGTTCGCCCAGCTCGTATTCTTGCTCGACTTCCTCATGCCGTCGCGGTTCCAGGCCATCCAGCCGCCATGGAAGAACCCGGTCGAGGCTTCCTGCGGGACACCAATTTGCGTATCTTCCACGGCGTCGTTCAGGTAGTCCATCTTGCCGGTCTTTTCGTAGGTGGCGAAGTGAAGCGCAATGGCCGCAATGGCGAGGTCGTCGTGCGACTCGTTGTTGCCGTTGTAGGCCGGGCTCGACCAGCCGTCGGCCTTCGTATTGTGCACATAGGCCTTTCCGCCGTCGTAGGTTCCGGGGCCAAGGCTCTTTTCCTTGAGCTTCAGGTTCTTGGCGAAATCGTACATCTTTTCGGCCACGACAAGGCAGCTGTCTGCAAAAGGCTTGTCGTATGTCGCGTATTCCTTGCTCAAAATGGCGAGGCCCGCCGCAATCTGGCCCGAAATGTTGGAACCCAATTCGCCGAGGCGGATGTCACGTTCATGCGGACCTCCGCGACCGGTCAATGTCGTGGGCAGCGCATCCTGGTTTTCGGGGCGTCCCCACCATCCGTGGTCGGCGCCAAAGTTTCCTACGGAGACGGCCATATTGTCGATGACGCCATTTGCAAAACGGTAGGCGCGCAAAAAGAAGTCGGCACCGTGCTTGGCTTCGCGCAGAATGTCGGGAATACCGTCGGTATTGATGGTTTCGCCCATGTTGTAGGCGTAGTGGTCCTCGTCGCGTTCCGGGCTCGATGCCGCCATCACGGCAAGCACCATGAATGCGTAGGCCTGGGTCTGGGATTCCTTCAGGTGGTCACCGCAGTCGTACCAGCCGCCTTGCAGTGCGCCCTCTTCTGGAGTGAAGCCTGTGACGGCGCCGACACCCTTTACGAACTTGCCGCTGCCGTCTTTGGTGTGGCTCGGCTTGTGGAACCAGGATTCCGAATTGCCGGAACGGTTGATACCATAGAACTTGAGGGTCGCATCGCGGACCATCGAGTAGACCTTGTCGCTAATAATAAAGGTAGCGGAATACTGGCTCAGCACCTTGACGCGGTAGCGCTTGTTCATGTCGAGTCCGGCCGCCTGGCTCAGTTGGCCGATACAAACCTTGCCCTCGGGACCTATGGCCTTGGCCGTGTAGCGCCCTTGGTTGTTCGTCGCGGCGTCAGTTCCTGCCTTGATGTCCCAACTGGACCCGGTGGACTTGCCGGAGTTGGTAAAGGTTCCGCCAGTAAAGACTTCGTTCCCTTCCAAATCGACAACGGAGAATTTTTCGCTACAGTTGCCTGCGGATACATAATAGAACTGCTTTTCCGGGTCTTCGGGCAGGTAGCCCGCCTGGTTTATACGGATACGGCCGATACGGAGGTTCTGTGCGTCACGGAAAGCCTGGTTCAACGAGTCGGGAATGATTCCGTTTGGAACAAAGTCTTGGGGCATGGATCCGACGGGGGGCACGGTATTGTGCTTGCGGGGGTTCGGAGTATACTTGCTGAAACTCTCGACTGTACCGCCGTTGTCTGTGGCGGCAGTATCCCACTTCATGGGCCATATCGGACGAATCAAGTCATAGGGTGTCGGTTGTTCTTGGTCAACCGCAGCAAAAGTCAGAGATGCCAGAAGCAATCCTGCTACTAGGAAAAACGGCATATAGCCTCCCTTAAAAAAGTACTCACAACAATCCCATCTAGAAAATAGACATTTTTAACGCGGTTGAAAAAAAGTGTATCAAAAAAAACTACTCATTCGGGCTTTTTTTTATATATTTCAAAGTATGACATCCTCTTTTTTTAAGAAAAGATTTTTTTACATTCCTGCTTCGGCGCTGTTCGTTTCCGGATTGTCGCTGTTCGGTCTTTCCGCTTGTGGAGACGAGGTGGCAGGTCCCAAGGAACCGTCTAGCCAGTTGCCCGATGACCCTCCTGCGGTGTCTTCCGAAAGCAAGCTCTCCCAGGAGGGGGGAACCTCTTCCTCGTCGACAGTCTCAAAGCCGTCTTCGTCCTCCTCGCAGGCATCCAAGCCCGTTGCCTCGTCATCTTCCAAGACGGCGACGGAGTCTTCTGAAGAGGTTCTGAACGAGCCGTCTCTCAAAGTTTCCGGAAGTTGCGGTCCCAAGACCCCCATCATTGAGAAGGGTGGCATGGCGACGTGGTCGTTCTATCGTGAAGGTGGCGATGTCTTTGATGCCATCATGGCTCCGTTTGTATGGAAATTCCCCGAACTGAACAAGACGGTGCAGGGGAATGGGATGAACTCCGTGGATGTTTCGTATGAGCAGTCCGGAACTTACACGGCAACGCTGAACGTCGATGGTGCAGATGTCGTTTGTGATCCCCTACAGGTGCAGGGCATTCCTATTACTATCAATTCCTGCAAGGCCGACAAGGAAACAGCCAAGGCGGGCGAAACGATTACGTGGACCGTCGAGGCGGAATCCGATGCGAACATCACCGGGTATGCCTGGACTTCGACGCTCGGGACGATTTCTGGTTCGGGGACGAGTGCTACTTTGTCTGCAGAAGCTTCGATGCACAAGCAGAAGGTTGCCCCCATGGTTGCCGTGACCAACGATGACAGGACCACGCAAACTTACCAGTGCGACGGCGTGACTGTGCTTGACCCCGAATCGGTGGACCTAGTGCTCATCGTTGCCGATGTCAATAGCCCACAGTATGGCGAGACCAACCGCGCGAATCTCCCGGATTCCATGTTCATTCCGGCGCAGTCCCCGATTACCGCCCAGGTTCCGAATACAGCAAAGGCAAACTGCAACCTTTCTTGCGTGCCCAAGGTTGGAGCCGATTACATGTCCCTCAAGATTACCGTGGACGGAAACCAGGTTGACAACATCGGTTACTTCAATCCCGGCAACAGCTGCGCGCCTGGCAAGAAGTTCTCCATCGAGGCAACGGTCACCGCGCTTTGCATGGTTTCGCCCAACTAGAAGGCGGCAAACTCATTTAACGAAGGCCGTGGTCTTTGTGACCGCGGCCTTCTTATATGCATCTGGAAATACAACAAAGATTGCAAAAAGAAAGACGGCCAGAAGCCGTCTCTCTTAAACCTTTTTGAAGGAGCTTATCAGTCCCCGGTGAAGATAATCACGAGCACAGAAGCAACGAACAGGGCGGAAACCACGAGGAATTCCCACGGATTTTCCATGATGGTGGTCTTTGCAGAACCCATGCTGGAAGCTTCAATCTTCTGCTGTTCTTCGGCCTTGGCCTTAGCTTCGGCTTCGGCAGCCTTCTTTTCTTCTTCGGCCTTGGCGAGAGCGGCGGAGTCTACCGGAGCTTCTTCGGCCTTGGCTTCGAGGACTTCGGTCTTGGCGGTGTCGGCCGGAGCGGCAGCTTCGGCGGGCGCTGCTTCAGCAGGAGCGGCGGCGGAATCAGTGGCGGCTACGGCTTCGGCAGGAGCGGCCTCGGCAGCGGGCGCTGCTTCAGCAGGAGCAGCTGCGGCAGCAGGAGCGGCGGCAGCTTCGGCAGGGGCTGCTTCAGCGGCAGGTGCCGGTGCGGCTTCGGCAGCGGGAGCGGCGGCCGGGGCTGCTTCAGCGGCAGGGGCCGGAGCAGCGGCTTCGGCAGCAGGTGCAGCAGCCGGGGCAGCCTCAGCAGGAGCAGCAGCGGGTGCGGCGGCTTCGGCGGCAGGTGCCGGTGCGGCAGCGGGGGCTGCCTTCTTGGCGGACTTGGCCGGCGCAGCGAATGCGACTGCTGCGGCGAGCATGGAGACCATCAAAATCTTTTTCATCATAGATTCCATTCCTCTTTAGGGGTTGTTTTTAAACTTACGCTCTAAAAAATAGCACATCTTGGGGCGAATTGCTAAAAAAAAATAAAAAAAATTCAAATAATCCCCTTTTTTTGTACGTTTATCGGCGGTTTTTACAAAAAAAGGCATTACGCCTGGCGAGACCGCCCCCTTCGGTCGGGGCAATTTTTATCTTATGAATCAAAATTTAACCCCTCACTAGAGACACAAATTATGGCATTCAAATACGAAGCTACCGTTCAGCACGGTGAAGATACTACCGAATACGTGAACCTCGGTAAAGACGGCGTTTCCGTCGCCGAATTCGAAGGCAAGAAGATTCTGAAGGTCGCCCCCGAGGCGCTCACCAAGATCGCCCAGGCAGCCTTTGAAGAAGTGGAATTCTGCCTGCGCCCGGCCCACACGGCGAAGGTCGCAAAGATTTTGCAGGACCCGGAAGCTTCGGACAACGACAAGTTTGTCGCCCTCACCATGCTCAAGAACGCCTGCGTTGCCGCCAAGGGTATTCTCCCGTTCTGCCAGGACACCGGTACGGCAATCTGCGTCGCCCACAAGGGCCAGCAGGTGTGGACCGGCTTCGACGATGCCGAAGCGATTTCCGAAGGTATCTACAACGCCTACACCACCAAGAACCTCCGCTACAGCCAGATTGCACCCTTGACCATGTACGAAGAAAAGAACACCGGTTGCAACCTCCCGGCTCAGATCGACATCCACGCCGAAGAAGGCGCCGAGATGAAGTTCCTCTTTGTGGCGAAGGGCGGCGGCTCTGCCAATAAGACTTACTACTGGCCGATGACCAAGGCGCTCCTCAACCCGAAGTCCTTGGAAAAGTTCCTCGCCGAAAAGGTGAAGACGCTCGGTACAGCAGCCTGCCCTCCGTACCACCTCGCCATTGTGATTGGCGGTACCTCTGCCGAAATGAACACCCACATGGTGAAGCTCGCTAGCTGCGGCTACCTCGACGATATTCCGACCACGGGTTCCGAAGGCGGCCGCATTTTCCGCGACCTCGAAATGGAAGAAAAGGTTCTGCACATTTGCCAGAAGACGGGCATTGGCGCCCAGTTCGGCGGCAAGTACCTGGTGCACGACGTGCGCGTAATCCGCGCTCCGCGCCATGCGGCTAGCTGCCCGGTTTCTATCGGCGTGAGCTGCTCTGCCGACCGTAACATCAAGGCAAAGATTGACGA